>CAZVVS010000131.1:0-12440 GCA_964630585.1 uncultured Gordonia sp. | reverse complement strand
GAGGCTCACGACGACTCCGCGTCGATCTGCAAGGACGGCTGGGAGATGCAGCGCCGCTGCCCGCACCTGAAGGCCGACCTGGAGAAGTTCGGCGTCATCGAGGGCGACAAGCTCACGTGCAACCTCCACGGCTGGCAGTGGGATCTGGCGTCGGGCCGCTGCCTGACGTCCAAGGGCCACGAGATCCGCGCTGAGAAGCTCGTCACCGAGAGCTGAGGGAATGAGCGAGCTCGCCACCCTCCCCGTCGTCGATATGTCCCTACTCGACGGCGACGAGGCCGACCGGACGGCGTTCCGCGACGCACTGCTGCGGGCCACCCACGAGGTCGGATTCTTCTACCTCGTCGGGCACGGCATCGGCCGGGACGTGCGCAAGGAGCTCTTCGCCACCGCGCGCGACTTCTTCGCGCTGCCCGACGACGACAAGTTCGCCGTCGAGATGCTGCGCAGCCCACACTTCCGCGGATATACCCGCTTCGGCGGCGAGTACACGCAGGGTGCGATCGACTGGCGCGAACAGATCGATCTGGCCGCCGAGTACGAGGCGCTCGACGACGATGCACGGGCCGCGGCGCCCGCCTACCTCCGCCTCGACGGCCCCAACCTGTGGCCGCCCGCCCAACCGGAGCTTCGTAATGTGCTCACCGATTGGCAGGACCGCTGCAGCGCATTGGGTTTGCGCCTCATGCGGCAGTGGGCGGTTTCCCTGGGATCACCCGAGGACGTGTTCGACGAGGCTTTCGCGCACCACCCGTCGACGCTGATCAAGCTGGTCCGCTATCCCGGCCGCGAGGAGTCCGCCGACCGGCAGGGCGTCGGCGCACACAAGGATCCGGGCGTCTTGACGCTGCTGCTCGTCGAACCCGGCAAGGGCGGCCTACAGGTGAAGTTCGGCGACCGCTGGATCGATGCGCCACCGTTGGAGGACGCCTTCGTCGTGAACATCGGCGAGGCGATGGAGTTCGCCACCGACGGGTACCTGAAGGCGACGATGCACCGCGTGCAGTCCCCACCCCCGGGTACCGAGCGACTGTCAGTGCCGTTCTTCTTCAACCCGGCACTGGCATCGACGATGCCGAAGATCGACCTCCCACCGGCGCTGGCCGCGCAGGCTCCCGGCGTGACCGAGGATCCATCGAATCCGATCTCCGGCACCTTCGGCGAGAACATGCTCAAGGCCCGCCTGCGCGCCCATCCCGACGTCGCGGCCCGCCACCACGCCGATCTCGTCTAGAACCGCGCGCTGCGGTCGGTGATCGCCCCTACCCGAGTTCGCCGACCTGGCCCATCGCGATGGTGGCCGCACCGGCCACGGCCAGGATGAAGGCGAGCACCGCCACCGGCGCCCATCCCGCGCGGATCTGATCACCGAGCAGGGTCAGGCCCACGGCCCCGGGGATCACCGTTTCGCCGACGACCAGCGCGGCGGCCGCTGCATTCACCGAGCCCGCCTGCAGCGCCACGGTGAACAGATAGAAGCCGCCGACCCCCGCGACGACGACCGCGTAGGCGGCCGGGTCGGTCAGCAGTTGCCGCAGCTCGAACGGATCAACCCCGTTGACGATGCGCACGGAGGTGGCCATCACCCCGAAGAGCGCGCCAGCCGTCAGGCCGGCCGCGGCCGCCACCATCGGTCCGGTCGAAGCCTTCAGCAGCACCAACCCGCCGACGATCAGCACACCGGCTGCCACGAGCACACCCCCGTGCATCACGGCGTGGTGCGCACCGGCCCAGCCAGACCCGAGATCACCCTCCTGTCCGGCGACAAATGACAGCACGACCAGGGCGACGACGACGGTGACGATGGCCAGCTTGTCCCGTCGCGACAGCACGACGCGAAGAAAGACGCCCGCGGCCACCGCCGTCACGATCAGGCTGGCCGCGACGATCGGCTGGGCCAGGAACAGCGGCAGCTTCCGATCGGCGATCAGATTGCCAGCGAAACCAAGCACATCCAGCGCAATACCCAGCAGGAACGGCAGGGCCAGCATCGTCGCGATGGTGGAGCGCAGGGTCGGCTTCCCGTCGGCGGGCCCCTCGTCGCCCGCGGCCCGGGCCTGCAGCACCGATGCGAGGCCGTAGGCCAGCGCCGCCACGATGGCGGCGGCGAGCCCTAGACCCATTCGGCGCGCTCACTTCGACCGGCGACACGGAATCCGATCCCGGCTGCGACCGCGACGACGACCAGCCAGAACACAGCGCCCAGGATCGTCGGGAGGACCAACACATCGCGGCCACCGGTCAGGCCGTCGACACCGGCGAATGCGCCGAGATCGGTGAACAGGTTGCCGTACACCATCGACGGGACGGCCACGGCGATGAGAAGCATCACGACGACGGCCGCCGCAAGCGAGGCCAGCCCGAAGAAGAACCAGCGGATCGCCGACTGCCACTGCCCACCGGTGGCGAACAGCGCCAGGCCGAACACCGACAGCGCCTCGAAGGCGACGACCACGACCGCCCAGCCCAACGGCACGATCGCGGGGATGGTGCCGATGTCGTCGTCGAGATAGAACCCCAGGCCCGACCAGCGCATCGGGACGCCGCGGTCCTCGAGCGACACCCACGGCAGCAGCGCCATCGCCGCGGCGACCAACGCCGGTACGACGGCGAGCAAGGCGCAGGTGCGGATGCTCATCGCTTGGGCTCGAGGACTTCGCGGCCGACGCTTGCCGCCAACGCCGGCGGAAGGACCACCGAACCATCCGGCTGCTGGTGGTTCTCGAGGATCGCGACGATCCACCGGGTGGTCGCCAGCGTGCCGTTGAGGGTCGCGGCGGTCTGCGGCTTGCCGTTCTCGTCGCGATAGCGGATCGAGAGGCGGCGCGCCTGGAAGGTCGTGCAGTTCGACGTCGACGTCAGCTCGCGATAGGTCTGCTGGGTGGGCACCCACGCCTCGCAGTCGAATTTGCGGGCAGCAGAGCTGCCCAAGTCTCCGCCGGCGATGTCGATGACACGGTAGGGCACGTCGATCGCGTCGAGCATCTCGCGCTCCCACCCGAGCAACCGCAGGTGCTCTGCCTGGGCGTCCTCCGGTCGGCAGTAGACGAAGCCCTCGACCTTGTCGAACTGGTGCACGCGGATGATGCCGCGGGTGTCCTTGCCGTAGCTGCCGGCCTCCCGGCGGAAGCAGCTCGACCAACCGGCATAGCGCTTCGGCCCGTCGGACAGGTCGATGATCTCGTTGCTGTGGTAGCCGGCCAGCGGCACCTCCGACGTCCCGACGAGGTACAGGTCGTCGTCGGGCAGGTGGTAGACCTCGTCGGCGTGGGCGCCGAGGAACCCGGTGCCGCCCATGATCTCCGGGCGCACGAGCACCGGCGGGATCATCAGCTCGAAACCGTTGCGCACGGCCATCTGCGCGGCCAGGTTCAACAGCCCCAGCTGTAGCAACGCGCCGTTGCCGGTGAGGAAGTAGAACCGCGAGCCCGACACTTTGGCGCCGCGCTCCATGTCGATGAGGCCCAGTGACTCGCCGAGTTCGAGGTGGTCCTTCGGATCGGCGATATCGCGCGGCTGCCCGACCGTCTCGAGGAGGACGAAGTCGTCCTCCCCGCCGGCCGGCGCGCCCGCCACGATGTTGGAGAGTGCGCGCTGGACGGTTTGCGCATCCTCGTCGGCCTCGATCTGGGCGGCGACGGCCGCCTTCACCTGCTCGGCGAGTTCCTTGCCGCGCGCCAGCAACTGCGCCTTCTCTTCACCGGCGGCCTTGCCGACGAGTTTGCCGAGGGACTTCTGCTCCGCGCGCAGGTTGTCCGCCTCGGCGACCGCGGCGCGGCGTCGGGCATCGGCGTCGAGGGCGCGGTCCACGAGTGCGGGATCCTCACCTCGGATGCGCTGCGATTCGCGGACCGATTCGGGGTCGTCGCGAAGAGTCTTGAGGTCGATCACCTCCCAGAGCCTACTCATGGCACCCCGGGCAGGCATGATGGAGGGGATGAGTTCCGACGATGAGGTCACGATGCCCGACGAGCAGCCCGACGACGCGCCGTCCGCCGACACCAGCAGCACCACCACGACCGATACCGCCGCCCCGGCCGTGGTGCCCAGCGGCGACGCACCGGCGGGCCGGGCGAGTCGGTGGCGCTCGGCCCTGGTCACCCATCCGCTGCGCGTAATCCTCGTCGCCGGTGTGGTCGGCTCTGTCGCACTGGCCACCACCGCTTACGCGAGTGGTTTCATCGAGGGTTCCGGGCGAGTCGGCGGCACGAAGATCGGCGTCGGCGAGCGCGTGGCGCAGGATGCCTTCACGCAATCCACTGCGGGTGACTGCCTGCAGTGGGAGCAGGGCAAGCCCGGAGCGCCGACCAAGGTCGAGTGCAGCGAGCCCCACCGGTTCGAGGTGGCGGCTGCGGTCGACGGCCGGATCGTCCCCGGTGGCGAGTTCGCCCCCGATGCGAAGTGGCCCGGCCCGGAGCGGTTCTCCGTCATCCGCTCCGAGCAGTGCCCGGTCCTGGTCGCGGGCTATCTCGATGGCCGCTTCGACCCGCAGGGCCGCTTCGTGCCCAGCCTCATCTACCCGTCGGAAGCCCAGTGGAAACGGGGTCAGCGCGACATGCGCTGCGGTCTGATCGAGCAGGGGGTCGGCGGCACCGAGATGGAGGTCGTCGGCCGGGTCGCCGAGCTCGACCAGTCACAGCAATGGCAGCCGGGAACGTGCATCGGCATCGACCCGGTGACGCACCAGCCGACGTTCCCGGTGAATTGCGCTGAGCCGCACGCGTTCCAGACGACGGGCCTCATCGACACGTCGGCGCGCTTCGGCGCCCGCACCTCCGGCAAGCCGTGGCCCGGTATCGAGGAGCAGAACAAGTTCCTCACCCCGATCTGCCCGGTCCAGGCGCACCGCTTCATGGGCGGCAAGAACAAGTTCGACAAGACGACTCTGAACATCCAGTGGTCGACGGTGTCGGAGATCGGCTGGCTCGCCGGCAGCCGCAAGGCGGTCTGCTACATGGGCCTGCCATTCAAGGGCGGCTTTGCGACGCTGGTCGGCGACGCCCGGGCGCAGCTGTTGATCAACGGCAAGATCCCGACCCCGCCACCGGCCGCGCCGCCGGGCCGCGCGCTCCCGACACCGGTGCCGATGCCCCCGGGCATCGCGCCCAATCCGGCCGAAGTACCCGCACCGGCCGGCTGAGGATGCGGATCAGCAATCGCGCGTTCGAGGAACTCGTAGGTGACGCACTCGACGAGATCCCGTCCGAGCTCACCCGCGAGATGTCGAATGTCGTCATCCTGATCGAGCCCAGACACCCGGAGGACCCGCACCTCCTCGGCCTGTATGAGGGCGTGGCGCTGACGGAACGCACGATCGACTACGGCGGTTTCCTCCCGGACACCATCACGATCTACCGCGACTCGCTCCTCGCCATCTGCGCGACCGAAGGCGAGGTGCGCGAGCAGGTGCGCATCACCGTGATCCACGAGGTCGCCCACCACTTCGGCATCGACGACGAGTGGCTCCACCGCAACGGGTGGGGATAGCCGCAAGCGGATCGCGCGGGTCCTAGCCCATCGGATCGACGACGCTCTCGTCATCGTCGGCTGGGACCGCCCCGTTGGCGGTGAACGGTGCCACGTGCTCACCCCAGCGGTGTGCGGTCCACGGCTGCTCGGCACCGGGGGTGAACCCGAGCTCGACGGAACCGGTGTTGAGCAGGTAGTTGCGGGCGGCGAATTCCGGCTCGAGCTGTGCCATTCGAGCGGCGACCAGGCGAATAGCCGCGCCGTGGCTGACGACGTAGACGTCGCGGCCGTCAGGTCCGACGAGGTGGCGACTCACGATGTCGTCGATGGCCGGAACGTAGCGCGCCACCACGTCGTCGAGCGATTCGCCGCCGGGAATCGGGACTGCCGTCTCGCCGTGGTGCCAACGCTGCACGACGGAGGCAAAGGTGTCGTAGGCCTCCTTGTCGAAGCGGTCCTCGAGATCACCGGCCTGGACCTCGTGCAGCCCGTCGGCGACATCGGGGGCGATTCCCCACAGCCCGCCGATGACCTCGGCGGTCTGCTGCGCGCGCACCGCGCGCGAGGAGATCAGTACCGGGGGTTGGACCGACTCGACGGGGCGCTCCAGCGCGAATCGTGCGGCTTGGCGGACGCCGAAGTCAGTGAGCGCGGCGCCCGGCATCGCCGTGTCGAGGCGCTTCATCACATTGGAGGTGGTCTCGCCGTGACGGACCAGGTACAGCCGCGCCATCAGGGTGCCTCGCCGGCGATACCGCCGCGCAACGCGGCGAACCAGTCTTCGCTTTCGCGGTGGTCGGGCGGCGGGGTGCCGCCCACGCCGTCGACCGGCCACGATCCGAGGAACACGACGCGCTCGACGTCGCGCTGCAGCGCGCGCAGCGCTTCGCCGATGGCGGCGTCGTCGAGGTGGCCGACGGCGTCGATGTAGAAGCGGTACTGCACTCGGGGCCCGGAACCCCGGCGCGGCCGCGATTCGATGCGGGTCAGGTCGATGCCGCGCGCGGCGAACTCGTCGAGTGCCGCAAGCAGGCTGCCGGGCCGGTTGGGAAGGTCGACGATGACGCTGGTGCGGTCATTGCCGGTGCGTGCCGGCACCGGACCCGGGCGGGCGAGCAAGACAAAGCGGGTCGCCGCGTCGTCACTGTCGGCGACCCCCTCGGCCAGGACCGCCAGGCCGTTGGCTTCCGCGGCGACCGGGGTGGTGACCGCCGCGTCGGCGAGGCCGGCGGCAACGTCGGCTGCGGCCGCAGCGTTCGATGAGGCGAGGACGACGTCCGCATTGGGGAACAGCGCCGACAGGCTCGCGCGCACCTGGCCGGCAGCGACGGGATAGGCGGCGATCGTGGCGACGTCGGCGGCGGCGACCGACTGCGCCGCGGCGATGGTGAAGGCGATGTCGAGAACCGTCTCGGCGAAGATCTGGACCCGGTCGGCTTCGGTTTCGGGTACCAGGGCATCCATCGTCGCGGGGACCGAGCCCTCCAGCGAGCTTTCGACGGGCACGCAGCCGATGTCGGCGGCGCCGGCACGAACCGACTCGATGACCGCGACTGGGCTGCCCAGCGGCAGCCATGAAACGTCACCGGCGGCGACGCCCGCCAACGGACCCGCCCCGGTTTCGACGAAGCGCTTGGCCGCCATTTCGGTAAAGGTTCCGGCGGGACCGAAGTAGGCGATCACGGGCACGGTCTCAGGTTAGCCGTATACTGGTCTCGGCGGTGCGCATGCGCCGCCGAGGTGATGGATCTCGCCGGGGCGCCCGACGCCCGACCCGCCGCTGCGGCTGATAGTTCCTGGTCAACGATCGATTCTGTATGCCCGGAATCGCCTGACCGCGAAAGGAACGCCGCACCGATGACTCGCCTGCACCCCGTCCTCCGCGACACCCCCGGCCTGGCCCTGGTGTTCGCCGGCGGCGCCGTGGGGACCGCCCTGCGGCTGCACACCGAAGAAGCCTTCCCCACCGCGTCCGGCCATTGGCCGCTGGCGACGTTCGCCGTCAACCTTCTCGGAGCGCTGATACTGGCGGCACTGCTGGAGTTCCTCGCCGCGTCGTGGCTGCCCGATGAAACGGCCCGTCGGATCCGGCTCTTCGGCGGCACCGGGCTGTGCGGCGGATTCACCACATACAGCACGTTCGCCGACGAGCAGGTGGCGCTGATCCGCGACGGCCACCTGCCGCTGGCGCTGGGCTACGGCACCGCGACACTGTTCGCCGGGGCCATCGGGACCGTGGCCGGTCTGGCGATCGGCGCCCGTCTCGCGGCCCGGACCGAGCCCACCGAACCGGCGGTCATCGATCCGGAGGCGCCCTGATGAGCACCTGGACCATCGCCGCCTACGCGGCCGGCGGCGGCGGCGCCCTGCTGCGCTACGTCGTCGACGCCGCAACCAAGGCGCGCGTCACCGCGCAATTGCCGGTGGCGACCATAGGGATCAACGTCGTCGGCTCGGCTCTGCTCGGGCTGATAACGGGGCTGGTCGTCTTCGCCGGCTCCCCGACGACGCTGGCGCTGGTGGCCGGAACCGGCTTCTGCGGTGGCTTCACGACGTTCTCGACGGCGAGCTTCGAAACAGTGGCCCTGGCGCGGCGCGACGCACCCTGGCTGGCTGCGGTCAACGCGCTCGGCACGTGGATCGCGGCAGTCCTAGCGTGCGGCGGCGGCATGTGGCTGGCCTGGCTGGCCCACGGATAGTGGGAAACCTCGATAGGACCAACGGTAGGAGGTGACGAGAAATGATCTCGTCGTTCTCAGCAGCGGGCACCGCCGACGGCGGCAGCATCGTCGTCGGATGGGATCGGACACCGGCGGCCCGGGCCGCCCTGCGGGAGGCCGTCGACCTGGCCGCCCGGCTACATGCACGTCTGCATATCGCGCACATCGCCGACGACTCCGACCTCGGCATCGACCCCGACTCCCCGACGTGGGAGGCACAGACACGGGCCCGCAGCGACGCGACGGCCCAGTGGGTGCGGTCGCTGCTGGCCGGCGTCGGCACCGGCTGGACGTACTACAGCGCTCGCGGGAGCGCGGCCAGCGTGCTCGACACGGTGGCGCGGCTCTGCGACGCGCGGCTGGTGGTCATCGGCGCCCATCGGCACGGCGTGGCCGGCCTGCTTTCGCGCGTGACGCGGCCGCCGCTGCTGGTATCCCTGCTCGACGACGGTTGGCGCGTCGTCGTCGTGCCTGCTACTTCCGGATCTCGCTGATCCCCAGCCGGTCCCCGACGAGGAGGAAGCCGACAAAGGCGACGACGTCGATGACGGCGTGGGCGATCACTAGCGGCCACAACCGTCCGGTGCGCTGGTAGAACCGTCCGAAGACCAGCCCCATCACAACGTTCCCCAGTCCGCCGCCGATGCCCTGGTACAGGTGGTAGCACCCCCGCAGCAGCGCGCTGGACGCGAGCGCGGAGACATCGCGCAACCCGAGCTGGCGCAGGCGGATGAGCAGATAGGCGACGACGACCTCCTCGGCCACCGCGTTCCCGATAGCGATGGCGATCAGCATCGGGATCTGCCACCACGGGCCGTCGGTGTCGCCGGGTACCAGGGCGGCGTTCATCCCCAACGCGTGCGCGAGGACCACCAATCCGAGGCCGGGCAGTCCGATCAGGGCTGCCAGACCCAGACCGTAGGGCACGTCCCCGCGGGCAGGGCGTCGGGTCACCCCGATCGTCGAGAGGCGGATCCCGCTGCGCCACAACAGATATCCCGCAAGCGCTGCCATCCCGACGAGTCGCACCACCGAGATCGTCTGGCGAGCGGCATCGATCCAGCCGATGTCGGCACGCGACGGGTTGAGCGCGACGGTGGTCTGGTCGATCCCCCCGGTCAATTGAGCCTCGACGAGTGCCAGGATCGCCAACAGCGCCGACATGCCGAAGGTCATCACGCCGACGATCGCGAGTTCAACCCAGAGCGCGCGGCGCTCCACGGGGTCGGTGACCACGCTGATTCCGCTGTCCTGGACGCGGGGTCCGCAGCGGAGCGGGTTGCTGGGCATCCGCCCACAGTAGGTGATTGCCGACGACGAACGGCATCGCGTTGCGTTGGCCACACAGGTGGCGGAGTTTCAGGATCTCCACAGCCGCAATGCGTAAATTTGACCGGATGAGCAACCCGAGCGATCCCCCCAACCTGCGGGGCCGACGCCGGGAACAGGCCGGTCAGCAGCCCCCGGCACCCCAACCGCCGCGGCCCCCCCAAGCCGCCGCACCACCGCCGGGCCGCCCAGCACCACCGCCCGGCCGTCCAGCACCGTCCGCACCACCGCCCGGCCGCCCAGCACCACCGCCGGGCCGTCCAGCACCACCGCCGTCGGCACCACCTTCGGACGGCCCGCCCCGCTACGAACCCCCGCGCGCCTGGTCGCAACAGCCCGCACCACCGGCTGGTCGTGCCACCCGGGACCCGGAAGGCCCCGCGGTCCGGCGCAGCGCGCCGCCACCGCGGCCGGCCCCCAGCAGCGAGCGCGGCCGGCCGCGCGTCGAAGCACCCCGCTACGCGCCGACGCAGACGCCCGAACCGCTCCCGGCCGACGAGCGGCGCCCTGCAGTCTCGCTTCACCGCGGACCCATCCCCGCCGCGTCGCCCGAGTCGCCGCGCGTGGCCCCGCCACGCCCAGCATCGTCGGACAAGCCGGGCAAGGGCGCCGAGGCCAAGCCACCCCGGCGCGAGAAGGCCACCAAGCCGCCGGGCAAACGCCGTCGCCTGGTCTCCCTTCGTGGCGTGATCGCCACCGTCGTCATCGCCCTCGTCGCCGCGATCATCGCCGCAGCGGCCGGACTCATCTACTACGACGGCAAGCTCACCCGGGTCAACGCGCTGTCGTTCTCCGGGCGCATCGCGCCGACGCCGGGAACCAACTGGCTCATCGTCGGGACCGACTCCCGCGAGGGCCTGACGGCCGCAGAGCGCAAGAAGCTGTCCACCGGGCCCGACGAGGGCGGTGCGCGCACCGACACGATCATGCTGATCTCGAAGCCGAAGAAGGGCAAGACGGCGATCATCTCCATACCGCGCGACCTCTACGTGGAGGTTCCCGGTTATGGCAGCCACAAGATCAATGCCGCATTCAATATGGGCGGTCCCCGGTTGCTGGTGCAGACCGTCGAATCAGTGTCCGGGGTGCACATCGACCATTACGCCGAGATCGGCTTCGGTGGCTTCGCCAAGGTCGTCGACTCGATCGGCGGCATCCGCATCTGCCTCAAGACGGCGCTGCGCGACCCGAAGGCCGGACTCCGTCTGCGCGCCGGGTGCCAGAAGATCAACGGGCGTCAAGCGCTCGGGCTGGTGCGCAGCCGCGACTACCCCAACGCCGACCTGCAGCGGGTGATCAATCAGCGCAAGGTGTTCGCCGCACTCATGGCGAAGGCCACCAGTCCGGGCGTCATGCTCAACCCGTTCCGGTTGCTCCCCTTCGTCAACGGCGTCGTCGACTCGATGACCGTCGACCAGAACGACCACTCGTGGAACTTGTTGCTGCTCGCGCTATCGCTACGTGGATCGCCGACGATGGCGACCGTGCCCACCGGGGCCGAGGTGTGGGGTGCCGACGGTGACGCACTGTCGATGGACTCGAGCACCGAGGAGTTCTTCTCCCGGCTCGCCCATGGCAAGGCCGTCGAACCGACGGCCGACGGCAACGACTCCGCCGTCGGGTAGCGCTGCGCGGTCCTAGAGGTTGCCGCCGGCAGCGGCCGGTGCGGCGACGTCGGTGGCGGTCTTGTTGTTGATCTCGCGCTCGACGAAGGTCTCCAGGTCGAAGATGTTGCCCTTCGAACGCTGCGCGATCGTGAGCAGCGTTTTCATCGTCGCCACCTCTTCGACCTGCTCCTTGAGGAACCACTGCATGAATTGCTCGCCGAGGTAATCACCGTCGTCGCGCGCCACACGGGCCAGGTTGACGATCTGCTCGGTGACCTGCTCCTCCTGCGACAGTGCGAGCTTGATCGGTTCGGAGTAGTCGCCGAACGCGTTCTGCGGCGCGACGACGCCGGGGATCTCGACCGCCTGGTCACGGTCAAGGAAGTACTGCACGATCATCATCGCGTGGTTGCGCTCTTCGACCGACTGCTCGTAGAAGTGCCTTGCGAGCTGCGGCATGTCCTCGTTGTCGTAGTACACCGCGATTGCGTTGTACTGCTGGCTCGCGGCGAACTCGTTGGTGATCTGATCGGCCAGCAGTTGCTGGAACTTCGTCCGTTGCGTCATGGGGCAATCGTAGGCGGAACGAGGCGCCGGGTCTCTATACGCGCTCGCTCGCGCCCACCGGTTAGACGCGCAGCGTGACCTGGCGGGTACGGATTCCCGCGCGTGAGCGGCGCTGCTCGGTGGTCAACTCGGAGGTATCGGCCATCGCGTCCACCAGCCAGGCGTCGAACTGGTCGAGCCCGTCGTACCACTCGTCGGCGTGCTTGTCGGGATCCAGATCGAAGACGGGCACGAGAACTCCGTGGGTTCGGAACGATCCGGCGAAACGCGACCCCTCGCCCAGCGTCAGGTGGCCCGCGGCGTGCAACCGCGCCAACGCGGTCATCACCACGTCCTCATCCTCTGGGCGCACCCAGCGCAGATGGGCCTTCTCCCCCGCTGCCACCCACCACGGAGCACCCAAACCGCTCTTGGGTGTCATCCGGGCCGTGGGCAGGATCGTCGACGCCGCCCGGTCGAGCATCTGCTGCACGCCGGCGTCGAGCTTGGTCCCCGGGGCGTACCACCACGAGAAGTCTTCGTACACGGTGATGTCGAGTGCAGCCGACGCCTCGATGAGGTCGGTGAGCGACTTGTCGGTCGTCCCGCCCTTGTACTCCTCGTCGGTCTTCGCGTGCGCTGCCCAGTCGATGGCCGCAGCGAACTCGGCGGCGATGTTGGTCGGCTCCGGATCGATCTGCAGGCCGGCGAAACCCTCGCGCGCACCCTTGCCGTCGCGGACGATGGCGCCGACCGCACCGGGCAGCAC
>CAZVVS010000130.1:0-12459 GCA_964630585.1 uncultured Gordonia sp. | reverse complement strand
GCTCATGAAGCGATCGCTCGGCGCTCGGCATCGGTTGCTGGTGTAAGGAAGACAGGGATTCGAGCCCATCTCTCCAACCTAAGTCAATCCGCGTATGGGGACGCGATGATCAGACGAGGTGGCGGTTCATCCGAGCTGGCGGGGGAAATCGTGGAGCCGATGACGGGAATCGAACCCGCACTCTCAGCTTGGGAAGCTGATGTTCTACCACTAAACTACATCGGCCTTTGAGGCGTTGGCCTCGCGCGAGTCACACCCTATCAAAGCGGTGGTCGACGGTGTTCACCGCGCGCCCCAGGCGAGCGCTGCTGCACTAGCCGCGCGGCGCAGCGCACGGATCCGATAGCCTGGTCAACCGTGCTGCTCTCCGACCGCGACATCCGCGCCCAGCTCGACTCCGGTCGGCTGCAGATCGAGCCGTTCGAACCCGGCCTCGTCCAGCCATCGAGCGTCGACGTGCGCCTCGACGGCCTGTTCCGCGTCTTCAACAACACGCGCTACACCCACATCGACCCGGCGCAGCGCCAGGACGACCTCACGACACTCGTGGAGCGCGCCGACGGCGAGCCGTTCGTGCTGCACCCCGGCGAGTTCGTCCTCGGCTCGACGCTGGAGGTGTGCACCCTGCCCGACGACCTGGCCGGCCGCCTGGAGGGTAAGTCGTCGCTGGGCCGGCTGGGCCTGCTGACGCATTCGACGGCCGGGTTCATCGACCCGGGGTTCTCCGGGCACATCACCCTGGAACTGTCCAACGTCGCCAATCTGCCGATCACGCTGTGGCCGGGCATGAAGATCGGCCAGTTGTGCCTGATCAAGCTGTCCAGCCCGGCCGAGCACCCGTACGGCAGCGCCGCGGTCGGCTCGAAATACCAGGGGCAGCGGGGCCCCACGCCGTCGAAGGCGTACCTGAACTTCATCAAGTCGTAGCGCCGCGGTCAGCGTCGCGTCACCGGCGGGCCGTCCGACCCCGGTAGCCATGAAGTCATGAAGATGACAGTGATCGGCTGCGGCTATCTCGGGGCCACCCACGCCGCCTGCATGGCCGAACTCGGCCACGATGTTCTCGGCGTCGACGTCGATGCCGCCAAGACCTCTGCCCTCGCCGCGGGCGAAGTGCCGTTCTTCGAACCAGGGCTCGACGACGTACTGCGGCGCAACATCGCCGCAGGGCGGCTGCGCTTCACCACCGACACCGCCGAGGCGGCGCGATTCGCGCGCCTCCACTTCCTGTGCGTCGGTACACCGCAGCAGCCGACGTCGGGGGCGGCCGATCTCACCGCGCTGCGCGCCGCCGTCCGTGCGTTGGTCGGCCACCTCCGCGGGCGCCATCTCCTCGTCGGCAAGTCGACGGTCCCGGTCGGTACGTGCGCCGAACTCGACGACGAGATCGCCGCGCTGACCCGCGATGCCGACATCGAGCTCGACTGGAACCCCGAGTTCCTGCGCGAGGGATTCGCCGTCGACGACACGCTGCACCCGGATCGCATCGTCGTCGGCACCGACGAACGCCGCGGGCCCGAGGCCGCGGAGACGCTGGCGGAGGTCTATCGCGAGATACTCGACGAGCCGACGCCGTATCTGACGATGGATCGGGCGACCGCCGAACTGGTCAAGGTGTCGGCCAACGCCTTCCTCGCCACCAAGATCTCCTTCATCAATGCGATCAGCGAGATGTGCGAAGCCACCGGCGCCGACGTCACCGCCCTGGCTGATGCGATCGGTCACGACCCGCGCATCGGACGACGCTTCCTCAACGCCGGACTCGGATTCGGTGGGGGTTGCCTGCCCAAGGACATCCGCGCCTTCGCCGCTCGTGCCGAGGAGTTGGGGGTCGGATCCGCGCTGGGCCTGCTCCGGGAGGTCGACGTGATCAACATGCGCCGCCGCGATGCCCTGGTCGCCCTCGTCGAACGGGCCTGCGACGGATCGGTGCTGGGCCGCAATGTCACGGTGCTCGGCGCGGCGTTCAAACCGGAGAGTGACGACGTGCGCGACTCCCCGGCGCTGGCAGTCGCCGCCCGACTGTCGTTGGGCGGGGCGCGCGTTTCGGTATTCGACCCCAAGGCGATGCGCAACGCGGCACGGGTGTTCCCGACTCTGCGCTACGCCGAGTCGGCGGCCGCCGCCGCGCGCGGCGCCGCGGTCGTCGTCGTTGCCACCGAATGGGCCGAGTTCGTCCACATGCCGCCGGCCGAATTATCGGATCTGGTCGCGCGGCGGCTCATCGTTGACGCCCGGCGCTGCCTGGACGGCGCGGCCTGGGCAGACGCCGGGTGGGACTACCGCGCACTGGGCTCGCAATCGGTCCACGGACCGTACATCTCTACAGGCGCGGGGCTCGGTCGGGATAAAACGGATGCCACCGCACAATATCGGGCCGGTATTGCTAGCTTGCTTGCATGACATCGAGCGAACCGCGCATTCTTCTCACATCGGCCCGCATGCCCTTCGCGGTGGACGAGGTCCGCAAGCTCGGCCTCGACATGGGGCACTACCTCGTGGCGACCGACACGTTCAAGGAGTCGCCGGGCCTGCATTCCAAGGGCGTCGACAAGCGGGTCATCACGGCACCGCCGACGCAGGAGCCGGACGCCTTCGTCGAAGACGTCATCAAGATCATCGACGACGAGCAGATCAGCATCGTCCTTCCGGCATTCGAGGAGGTCTTCTACCTCGCGGCCAACCGCGCGAAGATCCGGGAGGGCCGCGACGTCACACTCTTCTTCCCGGAGCTCGACGCGCTACTCGAGGTGAACGACAAGACCGTGTTCGCCGCGCTGTGCAAGCGGTTGGGCCTGCCGGTCGCCGAGACCATCGTGTGCACCACGGCCGAGGAGTTCGTGGCGGCGACGCAGAAGTGGGACAACTGGTTCGCGCGCGCGGCGTTCGGGCGCGGCGGCCTCGACATCATCACCAACACCGGTCCGCTGGCGGGGGAGACCGCCGTCGAAGACATCAAGCCGACCGCCGAGGACCCGTGGCTGGTCCAAGAGTTCCTCGACGGCACCGACCGCTGCAGCTGGAGCGTCGTCCACGAGGGCGAGGTCGTACTCCACTCTTGCTACGAGCACCCGCTCTCGATCGACGATCGCGGAGGCATCGTCTTCCAATCCGTCGACACCGACGCGTCGTTGGCGGCCGTCCAGAAGATCGCCAAGGAGCTGAACTGGACCGGCCAGATCAGCATGGACTACCTGGTCACCGAGGACGGCACCCATTACATGGTCGAGTGCAACCCGCGCCCGACCGCCGGCTGCACCATCGCCACCCCCGAGGAGTTCGACACGGCGCTGTTCCACCCGGACGGCCTGGTGGTCGTCGAGCCCGGCCGCAAGCGGTCGATCCGGGTCGCGGTGGTCCGCGATGCCCTCAAGCATCCGCGAAAGCTGCGGGAGGACCACGCGATCGCCAAGGGCTCGTCGCCGGTCTACGCGCAGCCCAGCGACGTCATGCCACTGGTGTACTCGGCGCTGAGTCTGCGCCACGTCCTCGCCTACCGCCGTGTGGCCGGCAAGGAGCGCAGCAAGGAGCAGCTCGTGGCGGCACAGTTCTTCGACATCCTCTACGACGGTTCGCCGCTGAAATAGGCTGTGCGCCACACGTTTTCGCGAGTGTGGCGGTCGACACTCGACAGCGCAGATCACGTCCTTGACGTGCTAATTTTTTCCGGTGCAGACGATGTCCGGGCCACACGTGCGGCTCACGCCTGCCTCCGACCCGGAGGTGAACTTCGCCCTCGCGGCGCACTTGATCGCCGACGGACGCGTGCCCATGCCCGAGTCGGCACAGGCACATGAGGAGCTCCTGGACCTGATGGTCACGGCGCGCCAACGGTTGATCACGTCGTCGTCGGTGTTCTTGATGGGCGAGAACCACATTGCGCTGTTCCTCGTCACCCGCGAGGATCTTGCCGCGGTGGCGCCCCACCTCACGCGAACGATCGATCAGGCGGCCTCAAAGCACCGCAAGACGCGCGCCGAGCGCCCGTCCGTTCGGCACACCTCTGACCGCACCGGTGCCTGGGCGGTGCCGCCGTCACAGCTTCCCGTCGGCGGTGTGTCGTCGCAAGAGTTTGCCGTGCACCCCGCCGCCGGGACGGACGCCGCTGACGGGTTTCCCGACGAGCAGCGGACCGTCGTGATCCCCACCGTCACCGCTGCGCGACGGGCCAAACCCTTCGCGATGTCTGGTCGGACCCGGTTGCTAGGCGCGGCCGCAGTCGGCGTGATCGGTGTCGGCCTGGGGGCGTTCTTCGTCGTCGCCCCCGGTCAGAACGACCAGCCGCAGCAGGCCTCGGTGCCGTTGACGGTGCCTGATACCGGGCGGCAGGACGTGACGATCGACGCGATCGGGCGCCACGAGATCGCCAAGCCGGCGAAGAAGGCTCAAACGCAGGAGCCAGCGCCGCGTCGTGCCCATCACGCCCGTCCGCGTCCGAGGGGGCGTTGGATGCGCAATCCGATCCCCGGTCTGCCGCCCATCCGGCTGCCGTAGGCGCACGGCGGTCATCGAGCCTGGTATTGAGGCCGATCGTGGAGGGCGATGGTCATGTTGGCGCCAAATCATCGACTTCGAATCCCGTCAGCGCGAGTACACCGCGTGGGGCGGCCGATACACGTACCGTTTTCGCAAGGACGGCGACGAGATCAGGCTCGTCTACAAGACGGTGGTTCACGGGAAGGGGAGGTCGTGGGAAGCGAGTTCGCGGACGTGGCCGTCCTCGGCCGAGCGGTGGAAGGACTGCGGGACCAACTGACGTGACCGAGCACCTCGACCTCGCGCAGCACGTCCGACCCGGCGACACCGTCGTGTGGGGCCAGGCGTGCGCCGAGCCGCGCGCCCTCACTCGGCTCCTCGTCGGTCAGGCGGACACAATCGGAGCGCTGAGGTGCTTTGTCGGCATCCCCGCGGACTCCAACCTGACCGCGCAGACTGTCGGCGCGCTCGACGTGGTCTCCTATTGCGGGGCGGGCACCAATGCGCGTTTGCACGCCGACGGTCGACTGCGGATCCTCCCGGTCAACTACTCCACCCTGCCCGCCCTGCTGTGCGGGGGAGCGCTGCGCGCCGACGTGGTGCTGGTGCAGGTCTCGCCGGCCGACGCCGACGGCTTCCACCGGTTGGGAGTCGCCGACGACTATTTCGCCGACGCCATCGACACGGCCCGGGTCGTCCTGGCCGAGATCAACCCGAACGTGCCGGTCACCAACGGCTCGCGGCGGTTGGCTCGCGAATCGTTCGCCGCCGTCGTGCACAGCGATGCGCCGCTGGGTGAAATGCCCACCCCGGCGTTCGACGACCGATCGCGCGCGGTGGCCCACAACGTCGCGGGTCTCGTCGAGGACGGCGCGACCCTCCAGTTCGGGATCGGCGCCATCCCGGAGGCGGTGCTCGCGGCACTGGGCGACCACCGCGATCTCGGCATCCACTCGGGGCTCATCAACGACACGGCCATGGGCCTGATCGAGCGGGGCGTCGTCAACGGCAGTCGCAAGAGTCGCGATCAGGGTCTCGCCGTCACCGGACTGCTGGTGGGTACGGCCCGTCTGTTCGGCTGGGCCGACCGCAACCCGGCGGTGCGGCTCACCGGCACCCGGTACACCCACGACGCCGACGTGTTGGCCTCGTCGTATCGGCTCACCGCCATCGACTCCGCGATCGAGGTCGACCTGACCGGACACGTGAACGCCGAGGCGGTCGGTGGGCGGTACGTCGGCGCGGTCGGCGGTGCCGGTGATTTCCTCCGCGGTGCGGCTCGGTCGCCCGGCGGTGTCCCGATCGTCGCGCTGCCGTCCGTGGCGCGCGACTCCTCGCGGATCGTCGCCCGATTGGGCGGTCCGGTTTCGACGCCGCGCTCCGAGCAGCTGGTCGTCGTCACCGAGCAAGGTGTGGCGGACCTGCGCGGACTGACCCTGCCCGAGCGGGTCGAGGCGATGATTGCGATCGCGCACCCCGACCACCGTCGGGCCCTTGACGACGCAGCAGAATCGGCCCTGGATTCGGTGTGAGAAGCAGCATCAGTATGAAAAGAAGCATCAGCATGAGGAGAAGCGTGTGAGACGTGCCGCGATTGTCGCCCCCCTGCGAACGGCGGTCGGGAAGTTCGGTGGCGCCTTGCGCCCAGTATCGGCTGCCGACCTGGCCGCGACCGTCCTCAAGGAGGTGGTCGCCCGTACCGGTATCGACCCCGGCCGCATCGAGGACGTGTCCTTCGCCCAGTCCTACGCGAACTCCGAGGCGCCGTGTATCGGCCGGTGGGCGGCGTTGCATGCGGGTCTGCCGATCGAGGTGCCGGGTCTGCAGATCGACCGGCGCTGCGGCGGCGGACTGCAGGCGGTCATCACCGCGGCGATGACCGTGCAGACCGGGGCGGCCGACGTGGTCGTGGCCGGCGGCGTCGAATCGATGAGCAACATCGAGCTGTACACGACGACGGCGCGATGGGGATCACGCTCGGGCAACCAAGTGCTGTACGACCGCCTCGACCGTGGGCGCGAGCGCTCCCAACCGTCGTGGCGGTTCGGTGAGATCAGCGGGATGATCGAGACCGCCGAGAACCTGGCGTCGGATTTCTCGATTTCACGCGAGGCGGCCGACGCGTATGCGGTGCGCAGCCAGCGGCGGGCGGGAGCGGCGTGGGCCGGCGGACTCTTCGACGACGAGATCGTGCCCGTCGAGATCCCCCAGCGCAAGGGCGATCCGGTGGTCTTCGACCGCGACGAGGGCGTGCGCCCGGACACCACGCTCGAATCGCTCGCCGCGTTGCGCCCGATCATGCCGGGGGGCACCGTGACTGCGGGCAATGCCGCGCAGCAAAACGATGCGGCGGCGGCCTGCCTCGTCGTCGCCGAGGACCGGCTCGACGAACTGGGCCTGGAGCCGATCGCCTTCTTCGACAGTTGGGCGGCGGTCGGGTGTGAGCCGTCGCGCATGGGGATCGGCCCGGTCGGTGCGGCCCACAAGGTGCTGGAGCGGGCCGGGATCGGCTTCGACGATCTCGACCTGATCGAGGTCAACGAGGCATTCGCGGTGCAGGTGCTCGCGGTCTTGCAGGGGTGGGGGCTGAGCCTGGCCGACGTCGAGGACCGGCTGAACGTGAACGGTTCGGGCATCTCGCTGGGGCATCCCATCGGCGCCACCGGCGGGCGGATCCTCGCGACGATGCTGCACGAGCTGCGCCGCCGCAGCGGCGGGTGGGCGTTGGAGACCATGTGCATCGGCGGCGGGCAGGGAATCGCCGCGTTGTTCTCGGGAGTGGCCTGACATGGGTGCGTCCATCACGGGCTATGCCGCTTACGTGCCCGCCTACCGCCTGGGTCGCGACAGCGGGGTGCGCGGACGCCGTGTGGTCGCCTCCTTCGACGAGAACAGCACGACCATGGCGGTCGCTGCTGCGCGCGGCCTTGCCCCCGATGCCCTGGGGCCCGACACCGACGTGTGGTTCGCGACGACCTCCCCGGCCTACCTCGACAAGACGAACGCGACGGCCATCCACGCCGCGCTGGGGCTAGCGCCGAGCGCCCTGGCGACCGACGCCGTTGGGTCCTGCCGGTCGACCGTTGGTGCGCTGCGTGCTGCTGCCGCGACCGGCGGTCTGGTCGTCGCCGCCGACGTGCGTGTGGGCCGGCCGGGGTCGGCCGACGAGCGGCTCGGTGGTGACGCTGCCGCGGCTGTGGTCTTCGGCGACGGCCCGGCGATCGCCGACATCGTCGCCCACGAACATTCCACCGCGGAGTTCCTGGACACCTGGCGGCCGCCGTCGGCGACGGTGGCGGCGCATTGGGAGGAGCGGTTCGGGTACGAGCAATATGCGGCGCTCATCGACGATGTCGTCCCCCGCGCACTGGCACAGGCAGGCGTGAGCAGCGCCGACCACTTCGTCGTCGTGAGCCCCAACAGTGCCATCGTCAAACGCGCCGGCTCGCTGGTGCCCGCCGCCCAGGGTGTCGCCTCGCCGGTCGGCTACTCCGGTGCCGCCGATTTGTTGCTCGGTCTGGCCGAAGTCCTCGACCGCGCCGAGCCCGAGCAGACGGTGCTCCTGGTGTCGGCCGCCGACGGCTGCGATGCGTGGGTGCTGCGGACCACGGAGGCGCTGGCCGACCGGCGCCAACCCGTTCCGGTGGCGCAGCAGCTCGAGGGCGGTATCGAAGTCCCGTACCCGGTGTACCTGTCGTGGCGCGGTCTGCTCGACCGGGAACCGCCGCGCCGGCCCGAGCCGGACCGCCCCGCGGCGCCGCCCGCGTCGCGGGGTGCGGGGTGGAAGTTCGGCCTTGTCGGGGCCCGGTGCCGCGAGTGCGGCTTCGTCCACCTCCCGCCAGTGCCGCTGTGCCGCCAATGTCATTCCGGTGAGATGGAACCCGCGCCGGTGTCGCGGCTGCGCGGCCGGGTGGCGACGTTCACGGTCGACCGGCTGGCCTTCTCACCGTCGCCACCGGTCGTCGACGTGGTCGTCGACTTCGAGGGCGGCGGCCGGTGCACCGTTGAGGTGGCCGACGCGCGGCCCGAGCAGGTGCAGGTCGGCTCGCAGGTGGAGATGGTGTTCCGCAGCCTGTTCGTCGCCGACGGTGTGCAGAACTATTTCTGGAAGGCGCGCATCGTCGACGATGCGCAGGCTCGTGAGGAGGACGCATGAGTAGTCGCGGGATCGCGGACAAGGTGGCGATCGTCGGGATGGGGTGCACGCGGTTCGGTGAACTGTGGGACCGATCCGTCGACGACATGCTCGTCGAAGCCGTCCGCGACGCCGTCGATTCGGCGGGCGTGGAACTGGCCGACGTCGATGCCTATTGGCTGGGCACCCTGGCATCGGGGTCATCGGGTCTCACCCTGAGTCGTCCGCTGGGGATCGACTACAAGCCGGTCACCCGGGTGGAGAACTACTGCGCCACCGGCTCGGAGGCCTTCCGGAATGCGTGCTACGCAGTCGCCTCCGGTGCCTACGACGTCGCGATGGCCGTCGGCGTGGAGAAGCTCAAGGACTCCGGCTACTCCGGGCTCCTGCGCGCCGATCCGCCCGGCGACGGGACGGCACCGGAACTCTCGGTGACTGCACCGGCGGCCTTCTCGCTGATCGATCCGGCCTACTGCGCCAAGTACGGCGTCGACCCCGATCAGATGCGGGAGGCGATGACGCACGTCGCGTGGAAGAACCACGTGAACGGGGCGCGCAATCCCCGCGCTCAGTTCCAGGCTGCGGTGTCCAAGGAGAAGATCGACTCGGCGCCCAAGGTGGCCGGCCGGCTCGGCGTCTTCGACTGCTCGGGTGTATCCGACGGCGCGGCCGCCGCCGTGATCGTCCGCGGGGAGGACGCGCACCGCTACTCCGACCACCCCATTTACGTGAAGGGGCTGTCCATGGTCGCCGGTCCCATGCGCGGCGGGATGGACCCGGAGTACGACTACACCACCTTCCCCGAGGTGGTCGCCTCCGCGGAGGACGCCTACCGCCAGGCCGGGGTCACCGATCCGGTCGAGCAGTTGTCCTTCGCCGAGGTCCACGACTGCTTCACCCCGACCGAGATCGTGCTGATGGAGGATCTCGGCTTCACCGGACGCGGCCAAGCCTGGAAAGACGTCCTCGCCGGCGAGTTCGACGCGGACGGGCGCCTGCCGGTCAACATCGACGGGGGGTTGAAATCGTTCGGCCACCCGGTCGGCGCCAGCGGTCTGCGGATGCTGTTCGAGGCATGGCTCCAGCTGCGGGGCGAGGCAGGTGAGCGGCAGCTGCCCAATGCGCATCTCGCGTTGACGCACAACCTGGGCGGCCGACCCGGCGGCTGTGTCTCCTTTGTCGCCGTCGTCGGTGACGAACCCGGCTAAGCCTTCTTCGCCCTGTTCCACGCACCGCGGCAGCGGCGCTTCAGGCTCCGGTGAGGCCGTTCAAGATGAACGTCTTCGCCGTGGTCACGAGGTCGTCGACCTCGCCCCGTTCGGGATCCCACCACTCACCGGTCCAGTTCATGGCGCCGAACACCAGCATCAGCGCAGTGTGGACGTCGATGTCGCCACGGATCTCGCCGGCGGACTGAGCGGCCCGCAGGATGTCGGCCCAAATGGCTCCGTAGGCGTTCTCCTCGGCGACCTGCCGCTCCCGGATCGCCTGGGGCACCTGCCCGGCGTTGCGGATGGCGGCAGTCGCATAGTTCGACAGGTCGAGTTCGTGGCGCAGGTGCTCTTCGATCGCCACCGAAAAACGGTCGAGCGGCGTCGTCCAGTCCGGGAGCTTGTCGAGGGCCTCTTCGAGGTGCTTGCGCAGTTCGGCGACGCCGGACCACATGACCTCTTCGATCAAGTCTTCGCGCGACGAGAAGTAGTAGTAGATCGCCGGGGCCTGGACCTCGGCGAGGTCGGCCACATCGGACAGACGCAGGCCCGCGTAACCCTTATTGCTCAGCACTTGGGCAGCCGCATCGAGGATGCGCCGACGTGTCCGCGCCGACTTGGAGGTGTGGTCCTGCGTGTCGGCCATGTCAGTCATCTCAGGTTCGCCGGTACCGTCGCTCGGCCCACGGACGGCGACTGATCTTGTTCGTGTTCGGGACCAACTCCGTACCGGTTTCGCCACGTCCTGCTCACCATGCGAGGGTGCCGCGTTTCACGAGTTGTGCGGCGATGACGTTGCGCTGGATCTCGTTGGTGCCTTCGCCGACGATCATCAGCGGTGCGTCGCGGAAGTAGCGCTCGACGTCGTACTCGGTGGAGTAGCCGTAGCCACCGTGGATCCGTACGGCATCCAGGGCGATTTCCATGGCGGCTTCCGACGCGAAGAGTTTGGCCATGCCGGCTTCCATGTCGACGCGCTCACCGGCGTCATAACGCTGCGCGGCGTGCAGGGTGAGCTGGCGGGCGGCAGTGAGCTTGGTGGCCATCTGCGCGAGGTAGGTGCTGATGGCCTGGTGTTGCCAGATGGGCTGGCCGAAGCTCTCGCGCTGCTGGGCATAGGCGAGCGCATCGTCGAGGGCGGCTTGCCCGACGCCCAGGGCGCGGGAGGCAACCTGGATGCGCCCGGTCTCCAGGCCCTTCATCATCTGGGCGAAGCCCTTGCCCTCCACGCCGCCCAGCAGGTTGTCGGCGGGGGTGCGGTAGTCGTCGAAGGCCAGCTCGCAGGATTCCACGCCCTTGTACCCGAGCTTGGGCAGGTCGCGGGACACGACCAGCCCGGGGCCGTGTTCGACCAGCAGGATGGAGATGCCGGCGTGGCGCGGTGAGGCGTTCGGATCGGTCTTGCAGAGCAGGGCGATCAGCTGGGAGCGCCGCGCGTTGGAGATCCAGGTTTTCGAGCCGTTGACGACGTAGTGGTCACCATCGAGGCGCGCGCTCGTGCGCATGTTCTGCAGGTCGGATCCGCCGCCGGGCTCGGTCAACGCCATGGTGGCCCGGATCTCGCCGGTCGCCATGTTGGGCAGGTAGCGCTGTTTCTGCTCCTCGGAGCCGAACAGCAGGAGGAGTTTGGCGACGACGGTGTGTCCGCCCATCGCCCCGGCCAAGCTCATCCAGCCGCGGGCCAGCTCGGCGGTGACTTGGACGTAGCAGGGCATGGATACCGGCGTTTCGCCGTAGGGCTCGGGGATGGCGAGGCCATAGATGCCCATCTCCTTCATCTGCTCGATGAGGTCGTCGGGGTAGGTGTTGGCATGTTCCAGCTCGCGCACGACCGGCCGGACCTCTTTGTCGACCCACTCGCGCACCAACTCGACGATGTGGCGTTCTTCGGTCGACAGTCCCGTCATGGGTGCGGTCTCCTCCACGGTATTGCTCACGAATGGACTTTAACAGTGATTAAAATATGTGACTCCAGTTCAATTGTGACACCCGCCGCGCCCCACTCATTAAAGACCAGTCTGACTAGTCATACAGATCATTTTTTGGGTATTCTTCTGGTATGAAGACGTTGTCGAGCACTGAAGCCAAGGCGAAATTCAACGCAGTGTTGGCCGAGGTTGCCGCCACCGGGCAGCCGGTGACCATCACGAGCCATGGCAAGCCGGTTGCCGTACTGCAACCTGCCCAAGCACCCGCTCGCGAGTTCGGAATGCTGGCTGGACTGATGACCGTGCCCGATGATTTTGACGATCCGATGTCCGAGGACGAGCTCGCGCTCTGGGAAGGCGGCGAATGAGCGACCAGCGCGTCCTCCTCGACACGAACGCGCTACTACGTCTGGCATCCGAACCCTCCAAGGTCGCCACTGCAGCGCGTGAGCTCATCGGCTCACCGGACACCACGCTGGCAGTGTCGGCCGTCTCGGCGTGGGAGGTGTCGATCAAGACTCGGGTCGGCAAACTGCCGGAGGGAAAGGCGTTTCTGAACGCCTGGGACAGTGTTGTGGCCCGAATGCGTGCAGAGGTTCTTGACATCTCAGTCGGCGACGCGATCACAGCCGGTGATCTGCCCTGGGCACACCGTGACCCCTTTGACCGCCTCCTCGTCGCACAGGCTGTGAGGCACCGCTATGTCCTC
>CAZVVS010000129.1:0-12498 GCA_964630585.1 uncultured Gordonia sp. | reverse complement strand
CCGCGTTGTACTGGGCGATCAGCTCCTCGATGCGCTCGACCAGCTCGAACCGGGTCGGGTTGCGGCGGGCGGCGGCGACGGCTCGGCGCTTCAGCAGGGCCGCCAACCGGTCGGTCTCGGCCCGCTTCCGACCCGCGAATCGCGCCGACAGGGCGTCGAAGTCGATGGTGGCGAGGTCGATCAGCGGGTCGGGCTCGATGCCCTCGGCAGCGGCCCGGATGACGTACTCCTCGGCGCCGACCGACCGGTCGAGCAGCGCGTCGACAGCGTCGGTGACCGCGGTGATGTCCGTCTGCGCCGGCCGGGCCACGTCGGCGATGCGCTCGGCCAGCACCCGAATGACGGCCACCATGGCCTGGTGTGCGGCCGCGGAGGGGTCGGGCAGGACCGCTTTGAACAGCTTGCGGGCGTGGCGGGCGCCGGCCAGGAACTCGGTGCGGATCTCTTCGTCCGCCAGCAGTGCCTCGACCGCGGCGTCCCGCAGGGCGATAAACGCGAAGCCCGACGCGGACCGCAGCTCGTCGAGGTCCACGTCGTAGCGGGCGCACAGGTCGACGACCTCGGCCACCGCTTCCGCCAGCGCGTCCAGCAGTTCGGCCTTGTCCTGGATGGGTGAGTCGACGCCGGCCTCGGCGTTGGCGGCGCCGTAGATCGCCAACGCCCGCTCGAGGTCGCGGAACACGCCGATGTAGTCGACGATCAGCCCGTTCTCCTTGTCGGGGAACACCCGGTTGGCCCGGGCGATCGTCTGCATCAGCGTGTGGTTCCGCATGGGCCGGTCGAGGTAGATCGTCGACACGCTGGGGGCGTCGAACCCGGTCATCCACATGGCGCACACGAACACCAGCCGCAACGGATGGGCCGGGTCCTTGAAGTCCTCGTCCAACTGGTCGGCGTTCATGCGGGCCCGGTGCGGCTTGATGTCGAGGCCCTTGTCGGCCAGCACCTTGATCTCGTTCTGGCCCTGGCTGACCACCACCGCCATGTCGGTGGTCTCCATCAGCTCGATGCGGCTGGCCAGCCACGGCCGTTCCAGCTCGGGCAGGGCGTCGTGCTGTTCCCGCAGCTCGGCCAGGTGTTCGGCCCACGCCTCCTGCACCAGGTCGTACATGCGCACCGCGGCGGCCTTGTCGATGCCCACGTACATGGCCTTGCCGTCGAAGCCCCGGCCCACGAAGTGGCGCACCAGGTCGCGGGCCACCGTCTTCAGCCGTTCGGGCCGGGTGATCAGCGCGTACTCACGGGCGAAACGCCGGACCAGGCGGCCCTCGGCGTCGTCGTCCAGCTCGGCGTCCTCGAGGATCTCGGTCAGCTCGTCGGCGAACGCCTCGTTCACCAGCTGCAGCTCGGGGATGCGGTTCTCGTAGTACAGCGGGACCGTGGCCCCGTCCTCGATGGCGTCGCGGAAGTTGTAGACGCTGACGTAGTCGCCGAACTCGCGCCGGGTCAGCTCCTCGCCAGCGACCAGCGGCGTGCCCGTGAACCCCATGAACGCGGCGTTGGGCAACGCCCCGCGCATGTTCAGCGCCAGGGTGTCGTACTGGCTGCGGTGCGCTTCGTCGGTGATGACGATGACGTCGCTGCGGTCAGACAGCACCGGCATCTCGGTCTCGCCCGCGCCGGCATCCAACCGGAACTTGTGGATGAGCGTGAACACGTACCGGTGGTCCGCGGCCAGCAGCTCGCGCAGGTGGGCGGACGATTCGGCATGGACCCGGGCCTCCTTCGACACCACCCCGGCGTCGGCGAACTCGCCGTGCAGCTGCTCGTCCAGCTCGGTGCGGTCGGTCACCATCACAAACGTCCACGACCCGGGCAGGCGGCGCAGCACCTTCTGGGTGAACCACAGCATCGACAGGCTCTTGCCGGACCCCTGCGTGTGCCAGAACACGCCGAGGCGGGTGTCGCCGTCCGAGCGGATGCGCACCAGGTTCTCGATCGACGCGTTGACGCCCAGCACCTGGTGGTTGCGGGCGACGCTCTTGACCAGCCCTCGCGGTCGTTCGAGGTAGGCCACGAAGTTCTCGATCATGTCCAGCAGACGGTCGGGTGCACACGTGCCCCGGATAGCGGTCTCCAACGCCACCACGCCTCGGGCACCGTCGGCGTCGATCAGCTTCCAGTCGCCGAAGAATCCCCACGGGGCATAGGTGGCGCCCACCTTGGCCTCGCCGCCGTTGGACAGGATGACGAACCCGTTGGGCCAGAACAGCTGCGGAATGGTGTCCCGGTAGTCGGTGAGGTTCTCGTCGTAGGCCGCCTGCACCGGCCGGTTGGGCTCCTTGAACTCCAGCAGCACCAGCGGGATCCCGTTGACGAACAGGATCGTGTCGGTGCGCCGGCGATACAGGTCGCCTGCGATCCACACCTGCGACGCCGCCAACCAGACGTTGTTCTCTGCGAAGTTGAAGTCCACGTAGCGGACCGTGGCCAACCGCTCCTCGCCGGCGTCGTCCTGCCAGCTCGCCAGGTACCCGTCCCGCACCAGGTCGTGGACCTGCTTGTTGGCCCGGGTGGCGTCCATCCCCGAGCGATCACGGGTCACCGCGGCCAGCGCCTCCTCGATGACGAGGTCGGGCACGCCGGGGTTCAGGGCGCGGAGCGCGTCCCGCAAGCGGTGCGCAAGCACCACGTCGTGCATCGAATCCCGCCCGAGCGTGCCGGCGGCGCCAAGCGTCTCCGCGTAGGCGTCGACGACGGTCCAGCCCAGCTCCGAGAGCAGTTCCAGCGCCGGCCGCTCCACCAGCTCCAGCTCGGTGTAGCGGCGAGGATTCACGCTCCCGCGCCCTCCATCAGCGCGTCCAGATCGAGTTCCGAGACGTCGATCTCCCCGGTCACGAGCTTCGGGAGGAGCAAATCGCGGATGGCCCCAAGTTCCTCGGAGGCCTCATTCAGGTCCTCAACCAGGCGGACTGCGTCGCCCGCCAGCGCGCAATACCCCTTCGTGACTCCCACCGGTGGACACACGACCCTGTAGGCGAGCAGGTCGTCTGGCCGGAATCCTAGGACCGTCGTACCGCTCGCGACCCCACGCGCGTAGTCACGGAACCGATTGTCATCGAGAACCTGAAAGAGCCAGGGCAATAGCTCTCGATCCGGGCACCGGACGGCGAACAGGTGATGAGAGATGATCCCGCCGGACTCGAAGCCCTTGCGGGGCACGATCGCGGGACTACCGATGACGCTGCCGGCCTGGGTGAGATCCGTGTTGGCGACGATGAGATCACCCGCGACGACCTCGTGCTTGGGCTTGAAGGGTCCTGAGTACGGCTTCGTTCCATCTCGGCGGAATCCACCACCCGGTCGGAAGCACTTCAGGTTCGCCATCGGCACGCCATCTTCGGTGAGGTGCACACCCTTGTAGGAAAGGCCCTTGTCGACGGTCACGAGCTCGCCGAGAGCTTTCGCCTCCCAGCCAGCGGGGATTGGGCCGAACTCGGAGTCCACCAAGTCCTCACCTTCGTGGCCGGGGTAGCGGAAGTGGATGAACCACTCTCGGTAGATGGCCTGCGCCATCTGCTCGAGCAGCTCGATCCGCCTCCGGTTGTTCTCGATCAGCTCATCCAGCGCACCAAGCGACACTGCCGCGTACCTCTGGAGCCGACGGTCTGGCGGTAGGCCACTGACATCGAGGTTGCGGATGTCTTCGACGTTGAGGTGTGGGACTGTCGCACCAGCCGCTTGCGCGGACATCAGGTCCTGCGCAACTGGCCCGAGCAGCCAGTAGTGAAGGAACCGCGGATCGACCGCTGTGGCATCTGCGCGGATCAATACGGTGCGTTGACCGAGACACAAGGGCGGCGACTCCGGCACCACGACGACCTGCCCTACAGGGGCCTCGCGTGCGAGGATCAGATCACCTGGCTGTGGCCTCATTCGGCGAATCCACGCTTCATAGGTCGCCTCGCTCACCGGCTTGCACGCATCTACCACGAGCCGGCCGCTCTTCATGGCTCGTGTGCCGACGGACAACGCGAAGCCGTCGCCCTCAGGCGCAGTCTTGTGCTCGCAGTCAACGATTGCGATGCAGTGGTCGGCGAGCGTGTACGTCATCAGGCGAGAATCCCGTTCACCGCCGCCTCGACCTTCCCCCGCAGCACGTCCGCCTCGTCGGAGAGCCGCGTGAACTCCTCGAACAGGCCGGTCAGCTTCTCGGTGAAGTCCTCGCCGTCGTCCTCGACCGCCGCCGTGCCGGTGTAGCGGCCAGGGTTGAGGCTCCAGCCTTGGGCCTCGATCTCGTCGAGGGTGGCCACCTTGCACAGACCGGGGACGTCTACGTAGGTGCCGTCGGGGAAGCGCTCCTTCACCAGAGCCTCGCTGCCGCCGACCGACTCGACGTCTTCGCCGCGGTAGAGGCGGACGATGTTGGCGAGCAGCTCGATCTGCTCGGGCAGGAAGTCGCGGTGGGCACGGTCGATCTGGCGGTAGAGGTGGCGGGCGTCGATGAACAGCACCGTGTCTTCACGGTCGGTGCCGTGCTTGGCCTTGTCGAGGAACCACAGCGTCACCGGCAGGGTGACCGTGTAGAAGAAGTTGGTGCCGATGGCCACCATCACGTCCACCGACTTCGACTCGATGAGCTGGCGGCGGATCTCGCGCTCGGAGTGCCCGGCGTCGCCGGCCGAGTTGGCCATCACGAAGCCGGCCCGGCCGCCGTCGTTGAGGGCCGAGTAGAAGAGCTGGATCCACAGGTAGTTCGCGTTGTCGGGTTTGGGCAGGCCGAACGGGAAGCGGGGGTCGCCGGCCAGCTTGTCCTTGTCGACCTTGTCGACGTTGAACGGCGGGTTGGCCATGACGAAGTCGAAGGCGCCGGCGCTGTGGTGCAGGTCGTCGTAGTAGCTGTTGCCCAGCTTGATGTCGCCGGACAGGCCGTGGAGGGCCAGGTTCATCTGGGCGAGGGGGACGGTCACCTCCTTCTGCTCCTGGCCGTAGACCGACAGGTCGTCGGTGGCCGAGCCATGGTGGCGTTCCACGAACTTGGCGCACTGCACGAACATGCCGCCCGAGCCGGCGGACGGGTCGAACACCCGACCGTGGAAGGGCTCGATGATCTCCACGACCAGGCGGACGATCGAGTAGGGAGTGAAGAACTCACCGCCCAGCCGACCCTCGGCGGCGGCGAAGTTGGACAGGAAGTCCTCGTAGATCAGCCCGAAGGCGTCGCCCGACAGCTTGCGGGGCAGCGGGGCGAACAGGCGCAGCAGCTCGACCAGCGTTGACTTCTCGAGGCGCTGGTAGCCCTTGGGCAGCACGTCCTTCAGCTCGGCGTTGTGGGTCTCGACCAGGCGCATGGCCGTGTCGACGGCGGCGCCCAGGTCCTCCTTCTCGGGGAGGTTCACCAGGTACGAGAGGCGGGCCTCCTCGGAGATGAACAACACCGACCGGGCTCGGTAGTCGTCGGGCGTCACCGGCCGGCGGGCGGTGGCCTTCGCCTCGAGGTCGGGTCGCACCTGCTCGAAGCGATGCTCGGCGTACGCCAGGAAGATCAGTCCGAGCACCGGGCCCCGGTAGTCGGTCGGCGTCAGCGTCGAGTTGGCCCGCAGCTGATCCGCCGCCGACCACAAGGTCCGCCGCACCTCCGCCAGGTCACTGCTGTCCATGAACCCTCCACGCTTCGGTCGCCGAATGCCGGACCAACACGAGGCGAGTCGGGCACCAATACCGATTCGCCTGCCCGCTGCCGTGGTCGCGTGATGGTAGGTGACATCGGTGACACCGCGAGCAGGCCAACGAGCCTCCGCGATATCGGCGGAGGCCGCCTACAGGTTGTCGACCACCATGCCACGGCGAGAGAGCTGCACGAGCGCCTCCCGCTCGGCTATGAGCCGTGCGGCCTCGTCGCGCAGATCCAACGCCCCAGCACCGGCCTCCACGTTCGCTCGTGGGCGTAGGACTACTCGTCCTCGAAGGCATCCTGTGCGAGTTGGCGAGCTTCGTCGAGCTTGGCGGTCACGCCGGTGGTCATCCGCACCAGTCCGAGCCGGCCCAGTGCAGCGCGGTACAAGGCCTCGGTGTTGTCCCAGCCGCTTGGCAACATCTCAGCCGTATCGGCGATCAAGGCAGCAAGCTCCGACGGTGGGACTTCGTCCAGAGCGCGGGGACCGAGTTCACGGACCCGCACCGCCGGCTGTGTTGGCAGGCGATAAGTCTTCGGTTTCACCCCGGATTCGCCAGTGGGGTTGTCGGCGAGAAGGTGGCCTACCTGAGCGAGCCTGGTTATGTGGCGGTTGAGCGCACTTGCGATCTGCCTTCCGACTCGCTGTCCGCCGGAGGCATGAACGTAGGCGTGCTGTAGGCGGCTGCCCATAACCGGTCCTTCCACACTCACGATCTTGAGAATCGCCTGACGGATGTCGTTGCTGGATTCTGCAAGCGCTGCGGGGACCCCGAAATCAGGGACGTCGTATCGATCCAGGCCCGACGGCGGCGGTGCTGTGCAACCTGCGGGTACGTCGGCCGCGTAGGCGCTCGGAGCTGGCTCGGCGACACGCGGACGCTCGGCAACTCCGTCGGACACCTCCTCCGCGTCTTCATCCACGTGCTCGTCGTGGTCGGAATCGAAGTGTGAGATGCCGACCACCTCGCCGGCTGCTTCGTCGAACGTGTCGCCCTCGATCGCCATCGTCTCGTCGCCGCCATGAGACGGGAAGCCGCCGGCGGTTTCAGCCAGGTCCTCGCCGACATCGGGTTCGGGCTCGTCCTCGTCGGCCATCTCCTCGTCCATCCAGCCCGAGGGGTGGATGTTGAGTTCCTCAAGCGATGCCCACAACTCCTCGAGCTCGCCGACTGGGTCGATGTAGTAGGCGGACTCACGGATCCGGAAGAACTGCCACCCGCATCGCTCGAGATCTCGTTGGCGGGCAAGGTCCCGTTCGTAGGCGTCAGGTCCGTGCCAGGCGTCGCCGTCGCATTCGATGGCCAGGCGCCCCCGGGACCCGACGACGACGAGGTCTATGAGGTAGCCACTCGCTTCGAACTGGGGCACGACGATGTACCCGCGGTCGACGATCTTGTTGAACACACGCTGTTCGAAGAGGGAGTCGAACGGCTCAACGCGGACATCGTCGGGAACGGTTCCCATGGCGTGGCCGTCGTTGTGCTGCGACTGGTGGATAACGCCGTAGACGTAGTCCAACAGCGCGAACCGCATGTCCTCGGGGTTGCCCAGATCAGACAGACCCACCGAGTGGAAGACCCACATCTGATCCTTGGCGCGTGAAGCGGCAACGTTGTAGCGCTGGACGTACATCTCGGCGGTGAGCGCGCCGATCCGTGCTCCTTCCTCGGGGGCCTTGACCATTGAAAGGAACATGACGTCCCGCTCGGACCCTTGGAACTCCGCGGAGTCCCCACACCGAAGATCGCGCGTGGCCCATTCCTCAGGGTCGATCCGTTCGAGCAGAACCTTCTCGATTGCCTTGGCCTGAGCAGACCCAAGCAGCGAGATCACTCCCATCGTCAAGCCGTCATACCGAGGATCGGCGATGCAGTCCTCGATCCGCGCAACGATCGCACCGACCTCAGCGGGATTGACCTTCGCTGATGCCCCCTTCTCGTACCCATCCTGCACGTGCACGGCCTTGATCGGTTCAAGACGATCGGCGCCGTACTGGCGGACGGGAACGAGCCGGACGCCTTCGGGCTCGTAGGCAATGCGGTTTGAGAAGCCGATGATCTCAGGCATGCACCGTCGGTGCTCGGTGAGCGTGATACGTCCGCCAAACCTCATGACCGCCTCGTCGAAGAGGCTGCGCTTGGGATCTTGCCAGCTCGCCCTATAGCGGTCGTGGGCGAGATATTGGTTCGCGAGGTCGATGATCTGCTGCTGGTCAACACCGACCGCGGCCGGGGATACCTGCTTGTCGTCACCGATCACGGCGATCTTGGGCGCAAGGTACTGCAGGAAGGCGGCCTCGGATCCAGCCTGCGAAGCCTCGTCGACGATGACAACGTCGAACATGTTCGGCTCGACGTGCAACTGCTCGGCAATGCGATAGATGGGCATGATCCACACCGGTACTGCCGGCCGGCACCGATCCATCGCTCGGCGGATCTCGCCGCGTTTTTGGATGGCGTACTTGCCTTTGCCCTTGCCGTACCCCTTCACGAGCTGGGCGTACTGGGCAAGGTCGGCCTGCGCTTGACCGGTGATTCGGCCAGGCGACACGGCGTGGTTCCAGGCCCGCGTAGCCGCTAGGTGCTCGACCTTGCCGCGGATGCTGCCTTCGATATGGGTCAACGTGGCCTGCAGCTTGTTGACGTCGACCGACTCCTGGGCTGAAACCCAGGCTCCGGTCGCGGCCCAACGCCAGGCCTCCTCGAAGCGCGGAAGGTGCGCGTCCCAGCCAGCGTGCTCGGGGGCAGATTGGATCGCCGAGACAAGGTCCGGTGCCTCGGAGCCGAGCGTCGTCACAAGGCTGTTGCGGCGAGCGATGGTCGCTCGAACGTGGAACAGGCGTTCCAGGCGTGCATGGGCGACCGAGTACGCGTGCGGATCGCGTGCCGCCACCGCATCGCGCAGGTCTCTCACGACCTGGGCCGCACCTGCCACTCGGGTTTCGGTCGTGAGACGCTGTTGAAGGTCACCCAGCGGTTGGGCGGTCGCGGCCGCGTTCTCCTGTGCCGCTGCTGCGTCGACGAGATGTGCGAACGTCGTCACTGAGACGAGGTCGGACCAGTCGGGCTTTGGCGCCCCCGCAGTCTGGAGGTAACCCTCCTCTTCGATCAGGCGGTCCGCCAGAGCGAGGACCCGTCCCAGCAAGGAGAGTTCGGTGACGTGCCACTGGAGCCGCTCGTGCAAGGTGTCCTCGTCTGGGATGACGGTGTCAGTCGGCCACGCCTTGTCCAACTGGCCGAGCAGATCGCTCGCCATCATGTAAGCCAGGAACAGCTCAAGGTCATTGGGCGTGGTCGGCGGCAGGTCGTTTACACGTACCGCGTCGAAGAGGGGCTTAGCCTCCTTCACGAGCTTGTTCGTGAAGGCCCCGATCTGGGGCTGACCGGTGGCCGAAGTCTTCAGCTTGCCGCCCTCGCTCAGGTAGGTCTGTAGAGCGCGAGCAAGCGCGATGAGGCCGCCGCGCTCGGCACTGGCCACGGCCACCTCGGTCGTCAGCCCCAGCACCTTCAGGTGCGGTCGGACCTCCTCGATCAACGCGCTCACCCGACCGGCCCGGTCCGACCAGGTGGCTGACTTGCCAGCTCGGACGTCGACGAGCGCGGCGTTCATCCACGATTCGCGGCGCCGCTCGAGCTCGCTCGCCTCCAGGGAGATCTCCTTGAGCCGCGCCTGGAATGACGCCCGGACTTGCGGGCTGAGGGCGCTGATCGCGCCGTAGCCCTCGTGCTGCTGGAACTGGCCAAGCGCCTCCGACTCGGAACGAGCCCTGCTGTCGGACGAGCACATCTGCGCGAACGCCACCGGTGCGGGCAGGCCGGAGATCTCGACGATCCGATGGAGCGCTTCGGCCTCGTCGCTTGCAAGCGCTCGATCCCGGGCATAGCCGAGCAGCTCCATGACCGCGTTGGCAGGTAACGGAGGCGCAGAGGTCGCTGGAACGCTGGCGTAATCGTGGATCCACCCGTACTGGTCAGCGGCCGCCTGGTAGGCCTGGGCGATCTTCGCGAGGGTGTACTGACGTCCGTTGACCGTGTGCTCGGTCGTCTCGTGAGTGCGGGCCTCAACCAACTGGCGGAACACGGCGGCCCGCTCCCGACGGAGCTCATCGATCGCTGTCAGCGTGGCGGCGATGTCTCGCTCCGCTTCAGCAGGGTCGTGCGCGGACGCCCTGGCGGAGATCTGCTCCACGGCGAACTTCAGATCCGACATGTCGGTGCGCGAGGAACCTACGACGGAGACGCTCAGAGGCTTGATGGCGTGAGGGAGTTTGGCCCGCACCTCGATGAGCGCGCGGTCAGTCTGGGCAGTCACGAGCACCCGCTTGCCCTGAGCGAGCAAGTGGGACAACAGCGCAGCCGCAGTGTGGGTCTTGCCGGTTCCGGGCGGTCCCTGCACGAGGACCTGGGCGGAGCTGTCGACCTTGCGGATGATCTGCAATTGACGTTCGTTGACCGGCAGCGGGAGGAAGAGCTCGTTGTCGACCTCGACGATCCCTCCGGGGGTTCCGTCGCTCTCGGCTGACGGCTGGCGGTCCGGGTCGACGAGTGGCACGAGGCCAGCGGGTACCTCGCCGCTCTCCTGGAGCTGGCTGATGATGGTCTGGAAGATCGCGATCAAGCCCTGCTGCGATCGCTTCCGCAGGATGAGCGCGGGAGCAAAGGCGGAGCGCGGGTGCGAGACCGGCGAGGGAGGCGTGTCGTCGTCGAAATACTCGCCCTGCGCGTCAAGCACGTGTACGAGACGTTGCACCAGCGCCGCGGCCTCTTCGCGAACAAACGGGTGCTGGTCGAACTCCGTCGCGCGTTCACGAATGTCACTCACTGCTGCCGGGTTGACGATCAGCCCGGGGTCCAGCATGTCAACCTCCAGGACCGGCGGGTCGAGCTCTTCGGGTCGCTGCACGGTGAGCCGACCCGACTGCTCCTCGAATCGAATCTGCACCGGGACGGCGAACAGATGCCTGCTGACAGCCGGGTGGCCGGCTTCCGGCTGCCATGCGAGGAGACCGAACCCCAGAACGAGCTCCAGCTCCTCGGAATGATTCGTCACGGTGAGGTGCATGGAGAAGAGCGACGTGTAGAGATCCCGCGCCGGGCGGTCGATCAGCTCTCGCTCGGCCCACGAGCGCCACTCTTCGATCCAATCGTCGTACTCCGACCAAAGCCACGGAAGATCATCGACGGTGACCTGCTCGACGTTCGTGTCGATACCCGAGACTGACGACGGAAGTGCATGCCGGGGGATCTCGTCGCGAAGTCCTGGTTCGGCGTCGGGCTGGTCCAAGGCGCCGCTCAGGAACGCTCTTAGCGAGTCACTGGGCTCTGGTGCCGACAGATGCGGCACCCGGTCGACGATCAGCAACGGGGCATCGGGGGTGAGCTCGCCACCGGTGTGGGCTGAGCGAATTGCGGTGTGCGTGGGGAGAGAGTGGAACCACGAGACCGAGCCGTCACGCTTGTAGACATCCGTCGTGCGCGCGGGTGCGGCCTTCACCTGCTGGCACCGGCTCAGGAACTCGAACAGGTTGACGGCCTTGGCCAGCAGCGTATCTTCAGAAGTCAAGTGGCTGTCCGTCACCGCTCGCCCGCTTCATCAAGATCGCCGAACTCGCGACGACGACCTGGGCGGCGCGGCGCCGAGCGACGTCCTCGCCGCCGTTGAGGAACCGGACGCCGAAGCTCCTCCATGTCCTCAATCTCAGCGGCCGTAGTGTTCTCTGACCGCAACGTCTCTCCCCTCGCCATGGTGTCCCTATCTGCGTCGGCGCAACGGTAGACGGGATCAAGGAACGCTTTGGATGGGCTCACGCCATCCCGAATAGGCAGGTCCGGCGCGCACACATTGACAGGTTCCCCTACAGGGCACCTGCTGGACCTCCCGTTCGAGCTCCCGCGACTGGCTTCCTGGCTCGACGACGATCAGAACAACGCCGGGGTCTCGATGTCCGTCGGCCCTCGCCGGGCGTTGCTTGACTTGGACGGCGTCGCACGTCGGCATCGATCCCGTCGAGGTACCGGTCTAGCAACTCGTCGACGGTCATCGACTCCTCCACCGTCGGCAGGCCACGGTCGTCGACTTGCGCGAGCAGCTCGCGGCGGGCGCGCGATGCGTCGGTGGCGGTGGGGGATCCCCGCTTGGTGACCTGGAGCCGCTTGCCGCTCAGCGGTCGCGACCGAGGGTGGCCTTGAAGTACCACGAGCCGCTCTCGCTCCGGTAGACGCCCTCGAGCTTGGGCATAAGAACCTCCGTGAGAACCGGTTTGTGCGGCCCCCGGTTCTCATTCGGTTCTCACGGCGACGGCGATCCGTGGTGCGGCCCAGGCAAATGCAGCTCTGACCTGGACGTATGTTGCGCGCTCGGAGGGACTCGAACCCCCAACCTTCTGATCCGTAGTCAGATGCTCTATCCAATTGAGCTACGAGCGCAGGGAGCGGCCAGTCTAGGCGACCGCCGCCGCGGAGCCACCCGCCGTTCGTGGCCGGCGTCCGCCCGAGCGGCGGCGTCAGCCGAGCAGATCCTCGCTGATGCACTGCACCTTCGGGGCAAGGGGGGCGAGGAACCGATCACCCGCAAGGTGAGATCGAAGATCTGCACTGGGCTCGACAGACGACAGAGCCCCGCAAGGACCAGGATGTCGTCGGCGTCACGGTCGACCCTGGCGGAAGCGTTGCGGCGGCCGGTGGCAGACTCTCCGGCATGGCTCCTGGGCAGGCGGTCAGCCACCACCCGTCACGCCGCATCGCGTCGGTCGCCACGATCGTGGTGCTGGCGCTGATCGCTCCCCTGGGGCTCATCTCGCCGGCCTCGGGTGCGCCGAACCGGCCGGCGCAGACGCAGACGCAGGGTGCGCCGGACCGGCCGGCGACGGACCCGTTCGGCGT
>CAZVVS010000128.1:0-12514 GCA_964630585.1 uncultured Gordonia sp. | reverse complement strand
CGTCGTCGGTGGCGGTGACTCGGCGGCCGCGGTACGCGTTCTGGGAATCCCGGACAGCGATTTCTCGCATATCTCCACAGGCGGCGGCGCCTCACTGGAGTACTTGGAGGGCAAGGAACTGCCCGGACTCACCGTTTTGGAGGCGTGACCATGTCGAGTACCCGCAAGCCGCTCATCGCCGGCAACTGGAAGATGAACATGACGCACCTCGAGGCGATCGCCCTGGTGCAGAACATCGACTTCCGCCTGCCGGACAAGTACTACGACAAGGTCGACGTGACGGTGATCCCGCCGTTCACCGACATCCGCAGCGTGCAGACCATCGTCGACGGTGACAAGCTGCTGCTCACCTACGGTGCGCAGGATCTGTCCGAGCACGACTCGGGTGCCTACACAGGTGAGATCAGCGGTGCGTTCCTGGCCAAGCTCGGCTGCACCTTCGTCGTCGTGGGGCACTCCGAGCGCCGCACGTACCACAGCGAGACCGACGAACTGGTCGGCAACAAGGCACTCGCGGCGCTGCGCCACGAACTGACCCCGATCATCTGCATCGGCGAGGGTCTGGAGATCCGCGAGGCCGGCAACCACATCGCCTACAACACCGAGCAGCTCAAAGGCTCGCTCGCGGCGTTGACGCCCGAACAGATCGCCAACTCCGTGATCGCCTATGAGCCCGTGTGGGCCATCGGCACCGGGCGCGTGGCCAGCGCCGACGATGCGCAAGAGGTGTGTGCCGCGGTCCGCGCCACCGTCGCGGAGCTGGCCGGAGACGCGATCGCCGAGAAGGTCCGCGTCCTCTACGGCGGCTCGGTGAACGCCAAGAACATCGGCGACCTCATCGCGCAGACCGATATCGACGGCGCGCTCGTGGGCGGTGCCTCGCTCAAGGCCGAGGAGTTCGCCACGCTGTCCGCGATCGCCGCGGGCGGACCGCTGCCGTAACCCCGGCCTGTCGTCGCGTACACTTTCCGGTGGCCGTATCGGCGGCCACCGGTCCTCGCGCGCGTCCGCCCGAGGAACCGGAGATAGTTGAGAGCAAGGACCTGACCACCGTGAAACTCGCACTCGAGATCGGAATCGCCATCACCAGCGCGCTGCTGGTGGTGCTGGTGCTGCTGCATCGCGGCAAGGGTGGCGGGTTGTCTTCGCTCTTCGGCGGCGGCGTGCAGTCGAGCCTGTCGGGGTCGAGTGTCGTGGAGCGCAACCTGGACCGCATGACGATCGTCGTCGGCCTCGTGTGGGTCATCCTGATCATCGGCATGGAGCTCCACATCAAGCTCGCCAGCTAACCGGTCGGGGGCCACGGTGTGACGCTGTGCGCTCCGGTGGCCGGACCGCTCACCGTCGGGAATACTCGACACATGGGTGATGCAGACAGCGGTTCCGTCGTTCCCGTCCACTCCGCGGCATGGCGGCCGATCAGCACAATCGTCCGCCATCTGGAGGTCGACACCACCGACCGCGCATTGACCGAACCGCTGCGCGAGGACATCCGCCTGCTCGGCGGCATGCTCGGCGACGTCATCCGCGAACACTCCGGCACCACCGTCTTCAACCTGGTGGAAGGCTCCCGGCAAGCGGCCTTCGACATCCGGGAGGACCAGCTCGACCGCGATGAACTGGCGGTGCGGTACACGCCTGAAGCCGCCGATGAACTCCTTCCCGTCGCCCGTGCATTCTCGCTCTTCGCGTTGCTCGCCAATCTCGCCGAGGACCTGCATCGGGAGCGGCGGCGGTCGATCCACCTGCGCGCCGGGGACACGCCGCAGAACAGCAGCCTGGCCGCCACCTACGCCAAACTCGCCGCCACCGACCTGACCGACGAGCAGGTGGGCGCCATGCTCGCCGACGCGACCGTCGTGCCGGTGATCACCGCGCACCCCACCGAAACCCGGCGGCGCACGATCTTCGACGCCCAGAACCGCATCACCGAGCTCATGCGGCTGCGCGGGCGCACCGAGCTCACCCCGGCAGAAGAGGCAGCGACGCTCGCGGCGATCCGGCGCCAGATCCTCACCATGTGGCAGACCGCGCTCATCCGAGTCGACCGGTTGACCATCGTCGACGAAATCCACGCCGGGTTGCGCTACTACGAGGCGACCTTCTTCGACGTCGTGCCGCGGATCAACATCGAGACCCGGACTGCGCTGCGCGCCGCCTACCCGGACGCCGGCCTCGAGGACGCGCCGCTGATCCGGATGGGATCGTGGATCGGCGGGGACCGCGACGGCAACCCGTTCGTCACGGGCGAGGTCGTCGGGATCGCCACCTCGTCGGCCGCGCGGCTGGCCTTCGCCCACCACCTCGACCAGCTCGACCTCCTCGCCCAGGAGCTCAGCATGTCGGCCAGGCTGGTCACGGTACCCGATGATCTGGCGGAGCTGGCCGCCCAGGCGAACCGGGCCTCGGCCGACGAGCCGTTCCGCGGCGCTCTGGAGACGATCCGGGCCCGGTTGTCGGCGACCGCGCTGGACCGGTTGGGGTCGTCGGCGACGTCGCTGGCCCACCTGGTGGGGGTCAACCGTGGCGGACGCGCATCGGCGGAGCCATACGACGACAAGCACGCGTTGCGCGCCGATCTCGACGTCGTCGACGCCGCACTGCGCACCAATGCCGACGACGCGATCGCCGACGACCGGTTGCTGGCGGCCCGCGAGTCGGCCCTCACCTTCGGGTTCAACCTGTCGGGGCTGGACATGCGGCAGAACTCCGAGGTCCACGAGACCGTCGTCGCCGAACTGCTCGCATGGGCGGGCGTCCACGATGACTACCTTTCGCTTTCGGAGGACGAGCGCGTCGCCGTGCTCACCGCAGAGTTGTCGTCGCGGCGCCCGTTGACCGGCCCCGACGCGGGCTTGAGCGAGCTGGCAGTGAAGGAGCTGACTATCGTGCGGGCCGCGGCCACCGCGGTCGCCACCTTCGGACCCGAGGCCGTGCCGAACTACGTGATCAGCATGTGCACCTCGGTCAGCGACATGCTCGAGGCACTGATCCTGCTGAAGGAGGCAGGGCTCTACGACGCCGGCGAGGGCGGTAAGGGCGCTCGTAGCCAACTCCGCGTCGTGCCGCTCTTCGAGACGATCGAGGACCTCCAGCAGGGCGCCCCGACGATCCTTGCGGCACTCGATGTCCCGCTCTACCGGGAGGTGGTGACCGCCCAGCAGAACATGCAGGAGGTCATGCTCGGGTATTCCGACTCGAACAAGGACGGCGGATACCTCGCCGCGAACTGGGCGCTCTACCGCGCCGAGCTCGACCTGGTGGACGCCGCGAAGCAGGCGGGAATCCGGCTGCGACTGTTCCACGGCCGCGGCGGCACCGTCGGGCGCGGCGGCGGGCCCAGCTACGAGGCCATCCTCGCGCAGCCGCCCGGTGCGGTGCAAGGGTCGCTGCGGATCACCGAGCAGGGCGAGATCATCGCCGCCAAGTACGCCGAACCGGTCTCCGCGCACCGCAACCTCGAGACGATCCTGGCGGCCACGATCGAATCGTCGCTGCTCGACGTCGAGGGTTTGGGGGAGGAGTCCGAGCGCGCCTACGGAATTCTCGACGACCTCGCCGCGCGCGGCCGGCGCGCGTACAGCGAACTGGTCCACGAGACCGACGGTTTCGTCGAGTACTTCACCACGTCGACGCCGCTGTCGGAGATCGGCGAGCTCAACATCGGCAGCCGACCGGCCTCGCGGAAGCAGACCCAGCAGATCTCCGACCTGCGCGCCATCCCGTGGGTACTGGCCTGGAGCCAGTCGCGCGTGATGTTGCCCGGCTGGTACGGGACGGGGTCGGCGTTCGCCGGGTGGATCGGCGACGACGACGAGTCGCCGCAGCGCTTGGCGCTGTTGCGCGATTACTACAAGCGCTGGCCCTTCTTCACCAGCGTGCTCTCGAACATGGCCCAGGTGCTCGCGAAGTCGGATCTGGGGGTGGCCCACCGCTACTCCCAGCTCGTGCCCGACGAGCAGCTACGTGAGCGCGTGTTCGGCAAGATCGTCGACGAGCACCGCCTCACCATCGCGATGCACACCGCCATCACCGGCGATTCCGACCTCCTCGCCGACAACCCGGCGCTGAAGCGATCGGTGTACAACCGCTATCCCTACCTGGAGCCGCTGAACCTGATCCAGGTCGAGTTGCTGCGCCGCTACCGTGCCGGCGACGACAGCCGTGAGGTGCGCCGCGGCATCCTCATCACCATGAACGGGCTGGCCACCGCGCTGCGCAACAGCGGGTAGTCAGCACCGGATTCAGGCGGGATGGCGGTCGAGGTACTCCACGAGCGCGCGGCGGATGATCTCGGCGGGTTTGACATCCTCGCTCGCCGCACGGGCGTCTAGGCGGGCCTTGATGTCGACGGGCAGCCGCACCGAGGTGGTAGGCGTGTTCCCGCTGGGGGAGCGGCGCCCTCCGGGCGGCCGCCCTTGAGCTTGATCTGGGCGCCGGGCCCCTCGACGGGGTCGCGAACAGGGGCCCAGTTGCCAGCTTCGATGTCGGCCAGAGAGCAGCCCGCGAGTACCACAACAGCAACGAAAGTCGCGACAATCGTCGTGCGCCGACCCAGTTTCATCGACGGGTGCCGCTCAGGACGGGCAGTAGACCGTGTAGTGCCAGACGGTGCCGCTGTCCGGTCCCGTCACCTTGACGGTCACGAAATCATCGGCCCCTCTGGGAACCGCGATTCGGGCGCTGCCGTTGCCCTCGTTGATGTTGTCGCCAATGTAGCCAGTGTCGTGGATGCGCCGTCCCTGGTAGAACGTCTCGATTCGGTCGGGAATGTTCTCGGTGTCGTAGACGAGGGTGAAGTCAGTCGGCCCCGCCCGCCCGATCAGATGTTTGGTCTCGGTAATTCCCTGGCCGCCTGAATTGGTTTGCTGGTTGCACCGCTGGACCCCCGGGGAACCGCCACCTCCACCGCTGCTGCCGTCACTGCTGCCGAAGACGAGGTCACCTAGACCTGGGACGAACGCATTCAACACACCGCCGCCGATTGCCTCCGCGCTACCAGTGTCGAGGCTTCCGAAGCTGGCACTACCGTCAGCGGCGGCCACACCAGGCGACCCGATCGCCAGGATGATGGCGCCAGCGGCCGCGACAATCGCAGCATGCCGAGTCGTTCGTTTGCGTTGTTTCATTTGCTTTTCCCTGTTTGTCCACTATGTCGGTCATGAAGATTCCTCACAATACGATGTGTATACGGCGCCTGCAACAGCGGGGCAGATCAACTGATTCGAGTACCAGCGGCGATGGCGAGCCCCGACCCGACTCTGGCCTCTCAACACCTGGCCGCCGATGTCGGATAGGTTGTAGTCACGCGTATTCGACCGGCGGGAGGGCAGTGCGGTGGGCGTTGTCCTGCTGATCATCGGAATCGTCGGCCTCACGATGACCGTCCTGTCGCTCATAGGACTGGACATCGACGCAGCCTTCGACATCAGCTTCGATTTCGCCGACTCCGGCATCGGTCTGTTGTCGCTGCTCACCCCGTTCGTCACCGGTTTCGGCCTCATCGCGGGCGGGCTGATGACTTTCGGCGATACGTCGACGTCCCTGGCCTTGGCGGCCGGCGCGGTGACCGGCTTGGTTCTCGCCGTGATCGCCGGCGTGCTGCTCTCCTACCTGCTGCGCTCGGGTGCCGAACTGCCCAGCGTCGACCTGGTCGGCTCGCGAGTGCGCGTCGTCGAACCCGTGGGCCCGACGCACTTGGGCACCGGGGAGGTCCAAACCGAGACCGGCGCCCGTCAGATCTCGATCACCGCCGACGAGGACTACGTCCTCGGCGAGCATGTCCGGGTTACCGCCAAGCTCGACGACCGCAACGTCTACCACGTGCAACGCCTGCCTTACGACCAACTCGCCTGATCAAACCGCGCCACCGATTCCAACGAGAGGACCCATTATGTCGTCGACGCTGATCCCCGCGATCGGGGCCGCCGTAGTACTCATCGTGCTCTTCGTCCTGCTGCTGCTGTCGCGCTATCGCGTGCCCGGCGCCGAGGAGGCGTTCATCGTCACCGGCAGCGGCAAAGGCCACCAGGGCAAGGTGTATCGCGGTACCGGCACCTTCGTCCTGCCGGTCGTCCAGAAGGCCACCCGCGTCCAGCTGTCATCGGTGAAGGCCGACCTGGACACCTCGACGCCGGCCAATGACGGCATCGAATTGAAGGTCCGCGGCGTCGCCGTGGTCAAAGTGGGAGACACCCCGGAGGACATCCTCAAGGCCGGTCCACGCTTCGGCGACGACCTGATGCGCATCAACTCGCTGGTCACCGAACAGCTCTCCGGCGAGCTGCGCTCCATCGTCGGCACCATGACGGCCAAGAGCATCCTCGTCGACCGCCAGCAACTCGTCGACCAGGTCGCCCAGTCGATCAAGGAGATCCTGTCCAACCAGGGCTTGGTGCTCGACAGCTTCTCGATCAACGACGTCCAGGACTCCGACGGCCAGTACTTCAGCGACCTCGCCGCCAAGGAGCGCTCCGACCAGGCTGCGATCGCCGCGCAGTCGCGCGCGGTCGCCCACCGCGTCGCCGAGCAGAGCCGCATCGAGAACGAACAGGCCATCATCGAGCAGCAGCGCGAGCTCGACATCCAGCGCGAAACCGCCCGCCAGGCCACCGACCGCGCCTCCGCCGAGGCTGACGCCGTGCGACCTCTCGTGGAGGCCGAGCGGCGTCGCGTCCAGGTGGAAAAGGACAACGAGGTCGCCGCCCAGCAGGCCAAACTGCGCGACACTGAGCTCGACGCCGAGGTCCGTCGCCCCGCCGAAGCAGAGCTGTACGCCGCGCAGCAGCGCGCCGCGGCGAAGAAGGCGGAGATCACCGCCGAGGCAGAGGCCCGTGCCGCGGGCATCCGCATCACCGGTGAGGCTGAAGCACAGGCGCTGGAGATGCGCGCCGAGGCGTTGGGAAAGCTGGACCAGGTCGGTCAGCTCGAACTGGTGCTGTCCAAGCTGCCCGACATCGTCCGGGCGGCCGCCGAGCCGCTGGGGGAGGCCAACATCACGCTGGTCGGCGACTCCGTCGGCCCGCTGACCCGCAGCGCGGGCGCTGGTTTGGCCGGTGGCCTCGAGGTCATCCGGGGCACCACCGGCATCGACGTAGCCGGGCTCTTGTCCGATCTCAGTGACAAGGTCGTCGGCCAGAAGCCGGCCGACGACGACAAGGCCTGAACCGACCTACCGCTTGAGTCCGTGGCGGCGGGCGACCATCGTCGTCACCACGCTGCGCGGCACAAGTCGCTTCAGGGTGAACACCAGCGGGGCGTTCGACCCGACGGCGTAGAACTCCTTGGGCTTGTCGGCCTCGATGGCCTTCACCACGGTCTTGGCGACGGTGGCCGGCGTGATCCCGCCCTTCTCATTGCCGTCGAGGTGGGCGATCATCGTGTCGTAGTCGTGGCGGTAGGGCGAGTCGTCGGCGATGTAGTGGGTGCGCCGCTCACCGATTCCCGTCGCGATAGAGCCCGGTTCGACGTGGGCGACCCACACGCCGAACGGCGAGAGCTCCTGACGAGCCGACATCGCGAACCCCTTGAGCGCCGCCTTGGCCGCGCAGTAGGAGCCGCGGTGGGCCAGGGGGAAGCTGGCGAGCATCGAGCCGACGGTGATCACGCGGCCGTAGTGCTGGGCGCGCATGTGGGGCAGCAGCCGCTGCGTGAGCTGCACCGGGCCGAAGACGTTGGTCTGGAATAGCCGGTCGACCGCCTCGTCGGGGATTTCCTCCACCGGCCCGGACGGGCTCTCGCCCGCGTTGTGCACGACGACGTCGACGTCGCCGACCCCATCGGCGCAGGCCTGGATCGAATCCCGATCGGCCAGGTCGAGGGCGACGTACTCGACACCGGGCAGCCGCTTGTCGTCGGGAATCGTGTCCGGGTTGCGGCTCGTGCCGAGCACCCGGTAGCCAAGAGCAGCGAGCTCGCGCGCCACTTCCAGGCCGATTCCCGACGATGCTCCGGTGACCAGTGCGGTCCTGCTCGGCCCTGTCTGCGTCATACCAGCGAGCTTATCCCCGCCCCGTTTCGTCAACGAGGCATCAGTCGGTGCCGGGTTGACAAAACCACAGGTGCCTCGCCCTTGCAGGCGGCAAATGCACAACATATAGTGAGGCAGCTTTCGGCACCCTTCGCGCGTCGACAGAACGAAAGGTCACAATGAGCACCAATCATGAGCGCAGGCGCACGGCCGATAGGGCACGAGCCCTGCTTTCGATCCTGATTGTCGGTGCGGCTGTCAGCGCTTGCGGCGCCGCTGACCAACCCGCGTCGCCGACGTCCACGGTGGATACCACGACCACCGCCATGACGACATCGAGCGCACCGCCGGAACCGCAAGCGGTGCCCGTGCCGGACAATGGCTTCGGGATGCAGCGCGCACCGTCCACCATCTTCCAGGAATGTGATGCTCGAAAAGATTCCAGCGGGGAATTGTCCTTCAACGAGACGGCGCAGATCTTCAACCCGAAGACGGGCAGCTTTGTCACGATGCGCACGCCGACGGTCCCGACTGGGCAGAAGGTGATCGGCGACGCATGCACGGTCGGCGGCGAGGGTGACAACACGCGGATCTTCCACGTCACAACCTTCGCGGTGCCCTCTAGCGGCCTGACCCCTGAGTCGACGTCCACGTCGGTCTTCGCGTTCGACCCGTACTCGGACGCGCCAGCGCAGAGCGTGCAACTAGTGGCACCATTCGCACCGTACAAGGACGAATCGAACACGGAAAACTCGGCATTGCCCTCTAAGTATGGATTCGTGTTCGTACGTAAGAACCCGAAAGCCAGCAGGGATTACATCGGTTTCGATGGAACGACACTCAAGCGGGCGATAGTGGTCAACTCGGATCTCCCCTTTGACACCCACGTGAACTTCTCCGCGATCGCCGTCGGCACCACAGTCTTCAGCCTCAAGGATGGTCGTCGAATCACCCAGTTGCCGGATCCGCAAACAGTCTCAAGTTTGCACGCTGGCGGCGTCGTGGCGACCTTCCCGAAAGGCTTCCTCGCAGTACTCGCCGAGTACCCCCGACAGACATACGGCTTCTTCGACACCGATGACAATAAGTTCAAGACTCCGTACCCGCGGACTGGCGTTGTCTATGGCGACAAATTCTTGTACCTCGACGAAGATTACCTAGAGGTTCGCGACATTCGCACGAACACGGTGCTGTTCCGTCTTGATGGTCCGCGTTTCGCCGGACTCCATGTGTCGGGGTTCCGGTAGTAATCGCGCGGAAAACAACACATATGGCTGGACCAGCGGCGATGGTGTTGTGATCGGTTCGGGCTGCGGGCGGGTGCGGTAGGTGCTTGGCTTGGCTGCCGATGAGGTTGGTCGGTGTGCTGGAGGTCGGGTTTCATGGCGACGCAGGTATTCGCGGCTGAGGAGTTGGCGCGTCTGCGGGAGTTTCCAGAAGTCAGCCGCGAGGAGCTGTTCCGGTTCTTCACGCTGACGTCGGCCGATATCGCGTTCGTCGCGCCGGGGCGGGGGCGTGGTCCGGAGGATCAGCTCGGTCTGGCGGTGGCGTTGTGCACGCTGCCGTGGCTGGGGTTCGTGCCGGACAAGGTCGCCGCCGCGCCGCCGGTGGTGGTGGCACGGTTGGCGGATCAGCTGAAAGTCGATGCGTCGCAGATCCGTTCGTACGGCCGCCGGGCGCAGACCCGCACCGCGCATCTGCACCTGGTGGCCCAGTATCTGAGCTGGCAGAGCGCGGGTGCGATGGAGTTGAAAGAACTCGACGAGTTCCTGTTGGCGCGGGCGATGGAGCACGATTCCCCGACCCTGCTGTTTCGGTTGGGGTGTGAGTATCTGATCTCGGCGCGGGTGATCCGGCCCAGCCCCGACACCGTGGTCCGCCGCGTCGTGCACGCGCGTGAGCAGGCCCAACGAGAGACCTACGACCGGTTGGCGCATGAGCTGACGCCGCAACGCTGCGCGGAGTTGGACGGCTTGCTGGTCACCGATGTCTCGATCCGGATGTCTCGGTTGCGGTGGCTGTCGACGCCTCCGGTGGAGGCGTCGACAGCCGCTGTGCGCAACGAGGTCGAGAAGCTGGAGTTCGTGCGCGGTTTGGGCGCGGACACTCTTGATCTGTCGGTGTTGCCGACTGAGCGTCGCCGGTTCCTGGCCATGCTGGGCCGCCGTCTGACCGGGCAGGCGTTGGAGCGTCGCGATCCGCAGCGCCGGTATCCGATCTTGTTGACGGTGCTGGCGCAGTCGGCCGCTGATGTGCTCGATGAGGTGGTGGCGTTGTTCGATCAGGCGCTGTCGGGGAAGTTCAGTGCCGCGGAGAACCGGATGCGCGAGCAACTGGCCGACCGGGCGAAGACCGGGGAGGACCGGCAAGCGCTGCTGGATGACCTCCTATCCATCCTCATCGACCCGCAGATCCCTGATGAGGATGTGGGCGGGTTGATCCGGGGCGGAAGCATCGGGTTGGAGCGGTTGCGTGCGGCGATTGCGCAGGCCCAGCCGCGGTTGCCGCGTGATCACGGGCATCTGGCCGCTCTCGATAGTTCGTATTCGTATCTGAGGAAGTTCACTCCGGCGGTGTTGTCGGCGGTCCGGTTCTCCGGTGGTACGGCGGCGACGGAGTTGCTGATCGCGGTGGACATGCTGCGCGAACTCAACGCGACCGGTCGCCGCAAGGTGTTCGACGACGCACCGGCGGGGTTCGTGCCGACCAAGTGGCGCGGTTATCTCGAGGAGGCCCGCAAGACCGGCAATACCGTTGCCTATCGTCACTTTTGGGAGCTGTGCGTGCTGCTCGGGTTGCGGGACGGGCTGCGTACCGGGGACGTGTTCGTGCCCGGATCACGCCGCTACGCCGACCCGGCCGCCTACCTGCTCACCCCGACCCAATGGGAGCCGCAGCGAGCCGAATTCTGCCGCCTGGTCGACAAACCCGCCGACCCGGCCGCCGCGTTGGCCGCGCTCACCGACGAGTGGTTGACGGCGGTCGGTGAGCTGGAGCAGATGCTCGCCGCCGGTGACGGGCCGGTGCGCTTGGACGAGACCGGTGATCTGGTGATCTCCCCGCTGAGCGCCGAGGACATTCCGACCGAGGCCATCGAGTTGAAGGCCGAGCTGACCGAGATGCTGCCGTTCGCGCCGATCGTGTCGGTGCTGATCGAGATGGACAAGCGCACCGGCTACCTGGATTGTTTCACCCACGCGGGCGGCAAGCAGACGCGGAGCCCGGAGTTGAAACGCAATCTGATCGCGGTGCTGCTGGCGTACTCGACGAACCTCGGTCTCACCAATATGGCTGCGGCGTCGGGGATCTCCTACGACATTCTGTCCTGGACCGCGGAGTGGTATGTGCGGGAGGAGACGCTGCGCGCGGCGAACCTGGCGATCATCGGCTACCACCAGAGACTGCCACTGACCACGGTGTTCGGCACCGGCACACTCTCGTCATCGGACGGGCAGAGGTTCCCGACGCGCGGCAAATCGGTCACCGCCCGTGCGGTGAATCACTTCTTCGCCGAGGAGGGCCTGTCGACCTATACCCACGTCACCGATCAGCACACCACCTACGGCACCAAGGTCATCGTTACCACCCGCCGCGAAGCCCACTACGTCCTGGACGAAATCCTCGGCAACGCAACGGATCTGCCAGTCACCGAGCATGCGACCGATACTCACGGGGTCACCCTGGTGAACTTCGCGCTGTTCGATCTGCTGGGGATGCAGCTGTCCCCGCGTATCCGGGATCTGGGCAAGATCACCCTGTACCGGCCGGTGCCGCGCGCCGAGGCCGACACCCTGTTCCCGCACGCCGGCGCTCTGCTGACACGGAAGTTGAACCTGGACCTGATCGCCGAGCATTACGACGACCTGCTGCGGCTGGCCGGATCGCTGAAGTTCGGGCACGCCACCGCCTCGCTGCTGGTCGGCAAGCTCTCGGCGTCGGGAAGACAGAACGCCCTCGCCGCAGCATTGAAAGAGTACGGGGCGATGCGCCGCACCATCTATGCCTGCCGGTATCTGACCGACCCTGACTACCGGCGCAAGATCTCGCGCCAGCTCAACAAGGGCGAATCCATCCACGCCCTCAAACGTGGCCTCCTCTATGCCCACGAAGGAGCCTTCCGCGCCCGTCACTTGGAAGCCCAGACCGAGCAGGCATGGTGTCTGACCCTGGTCACCAACGCCCTCATCACCTGGACCACCGAGTATTACGGGCTGGCGGTCGAGCAGATGCGCCGGGCTGGGCGGCGCATCGACGAGGAGGTCTTGGCCCACATCTCGCCCGCGCACAGCGCCAACATCAACTTCTTCGGCGCGATCGAGGTCGACATCGACGCCGAGTTGGCTCAGCTCGGACCCACCGGCTACCGGCCGTTGCGGGTCCGCGACACCCTGTTCTGAATCCGAACCGACCGCGCGCCGGGGTGCGCAGACGAGGCGATCGGGCAGCGTGGCAGGGCTTTTGCCGACTACCCGCGGTGGGCGGTGAGGAAGTCGTCGACCAGGCGTGCGCAGTCGTGGTGGTCGATGCTGTGCAGCCCGGTGAGGC
>CAZVVS010000127.1:0-12598 GCA_964630585.1 uncultured Gordonia sp. | reverse complement strand
GAAGCACCGGTCAACGACGCATAGGCGTCGACGCGGATGAGCGCGCCTTGGAGTTCGCGGATGTTGCGTTCGATGCGGGAGGCGATGAGGACCAGGACGTCGTCGGGGACGGCCATCGCTCGGTTCCGGGCCTGTCGGCGGAGGATGGCGACGCGGGTCTCGAGGTCGGGCGGGGAGACATCGGTGGTGAGCCCGCTCTGGAAGCGGGTGCGCAGCCGTTCCTCCAGGGTGCTGAGTTGGTACGGCGGGCGGTCGGAGGAGAGCACGATCTGCTTGCCGGCGTCGTGCAGCGCGTTGAAGGTGTGGAAGAACTCCTCTTGCGTGCTCTCCTTGCCGATGAGGAATTGCACATCGTCGACGAGGAGTAGGTCGGTCTGGTCGCGGTAGCGGTGTTTGAAGCGTGCCCGGCGATCGTCGCGCATGGAGTCGATGAAGTCGTTGGTGAACTCCTCGGTGGACACGTAGGTGACGCGCAGGTCGGGATACAGACGCCGCGTGTACTCACCGACCGCACGCAGCAGGTGCGTCTTGCCGAGGCCGGATTCACCCCAGATGAACAGTGGGTTGTAAGCGAGGGCAGGGCTCTCCGCGACGGCGACGGCCGCGGCGTGGGCGAACCGGTTGGACTCCCCGACGACGAAGGTGTCGAACGTGAAGCGCGACGGCGTGGGCGGGGGAGGAGGCTTGGGGGGGACATTGCGCCGGTCGTCAGAGGAGTCGGGCGCACCCGCGACACCGTCTGGGCCGAGGCGTACGTCGAGGTCGACGGGGTGGCCGAGGTGGCGGGCCAAGGCGTCACAGATCACGTCGCGCAGGTGGTAGCCGACCTGTTCCTGGGCGACGGCGTTGGGGACCGTCAGCACCGCCACTGAGTCAACGAGGTTGACCGGTCGCGCCAAACGTAACCATGCCTGCTGCTGGCGGGTCAGGCGCGGTTGCGCTGCGGAATCGTCGACGAGCCGCTCGACGACGGCACTCCATACGGCGGCGAAGGAGTCGCTCGGGAGGGTCATCTCGCGTTGCCCCGCTCGTCGTGATTGCGGCTGGTGAAGAGACCCAGAGTCGCACTTCAACCACCCTGCGGCAACTCTTATCCACAGGTTTATACACAGCCAGGCGTGGTGACAGATCGGCGTATGATTCGTCCCATGACCGCCGAGAAGCAGTCGGAGCTATTGTCGCCGATGCATCGCGCGCCCCTTGATCACAAGTTTCTCGGAACGCAGCCCCTTTCCGAGGAGGATCGAGCCTTGGGTGTCGAGGCAATGCGGGCGTGGTCGCGCCGCGCGCGAGGATTCCGACTGATCTCTGTTTTGGGCCGGAATACCCGAGTATCAGAGGCGGAGGCATTGGTGACACTGCAGCGCCCGAGCGCACCAGGCTAACAACTAGGCCACAGCTCGCGCATCGAACTAACGGGTGTCGGGGGCGTCGTACATCCTCGCGACGTCGTCGGCGCCGGCGAGACCCCGTTCTGACAAGTGGTCACCGATGTGAACGCTGGTCAACCCGTGCCAGCCTTCGCAATCAGCGTCCAGCAGCGCGAGCATGTCTATGAGACTGGCTTCGACCTCGCGGGCGAGATCTTCGCTGGCGAGCCCGTGCCGGACGATCAGCACATCGACTTGGTAGCCACCTGCTTGGATCCTCTTGATCAGGTCAGTTTCCGGATCGAGCACCGTGTCCGTTGGCGCCTGGGCGGTGTTCGCGTGATCGAAGACCCGGTTGCCCTCGCCTATGCCGATATAGAAGATTTTGCCGTTCAACGGGTTTCGCAAGGCGTAGACATACCAGCCGATTTCGTTGGACACGTCGGTGGAGAATTCCTTGACATGCGGCAGTGGTTGCGACTCCGGATCAGAACGTTCCGGTGGACGCGGATAGCGGACTCCACTGCCCCACCCGATTTCCCAACCCAAGTCGTCGTCGAAGTAGTCCGCCCCGCTGATCGGTAGCCGATCGTGTCGATGTACTAGCGACAGCAGCTCGCGATACCACTTTGCGTAGCGGGGCTCGGGCTCGGGCTCAAGGTCCTCAAAGACGGTCAGGATCTCGTCAGCGACCTCGTCCGGCAAGGTCTTGCGCGATACCGTCAAACGGCCAATCTCAAACTCACACCCCGTGCTGTATCGGAAGGCGTGGTCATCGACCTCGCGCAGACTGTCCGTGACGGTGACGTGCCAGTACATACCACTCGGTGCCATACCTGCGTCGATCGCGAGGTTCTCGTAACCGCGGTCATGGAGAACCTGCGCCGCGTCGAGGATCAACATTCCGACGTCATGGACCGAGAAGCTGTCGTCACTTCGGGACATGGCGGTGGTACATTCGCAGGTCCTCGGCGGTCATGCTGGCGCGGCGCGTCACCGCAAATGGCTGGTGCCGCAGTTGACTGCGCACCTCATCGCTAGTTCTCGACATGAGTTCAAACTAGACGGGGGGTCCGACACGGTCCGTCTCGTTTCCGGAGGGTGAGTGCTGCAACTCAGGGGCTAGCGTCGACGCACGAATGCTGTAGTCAGCGCTGATATCGGTCGCTGCTTGACATAGGAGAAGCCCATGTACGGATGGTGGCAGTCGTTTGAGCATTTCAGCTCTCCGGGGTCGAACCCGGTCGCTGTATCGGGCAGCCTCGATCGTGTTGAGGCGCATGCCCGCGAGCATCGAGCCCTGAGGAGTAAGAGTCCTGTCATTGGCTCCAAGTCCGACGACGGTGACTGGGTTGTCGAGTACCGAGTCGATCTCGACGAACTACATCGGCAGAAGCAGACTCAGCGAACCAAGTACGACCGGGCGCGCCGCGGCGGTACTCGGGGCAACTTGGGGCCGCAGCCGCCGACGGCCGAGGTGCGGATTCGGACCATTGATCTGGACGAACTCGACGGCAACATTGATGAGGGCATCGACCCTCATCCAATGGAAGCCGCGCACACGGCGGGGCATGTGTACGTCGTGCTGGGGCGAATCGAGAGCTTCGACGCCGACGCGATGATCGTGCCCACCGACCAGGATTTCAAGGTCGAGCCCCATTGGTTCGCCGTAACCGGGGATCCGAAGTCGGCGCGACCTGGGCAGTGGCCGGGACAGGGATTCGCGCGTAGCCGCGTAGACGAACACGTGTGGTTTGTGAGTGTCTTCGATGACCAGCGAGTCGAGGGCGAGTTCCTGAGCGAACGAGTGCAAGGACTGGTTCGCGACATCGTCGAGTCGGGTCTTGCGCACGCCACGTCGCGGTCGAGGCTGCGACTTGCGATCCCGGTGCTCGGCATTGGGAGAGGCGGCATGTCAAGCGAGCGTGGCGCTGCGCTTGACGTGTTGCTGCGAGCGTTGTGGAAGTCGGTCCAGGACAACGAGGTCGACATCGTGTTGGTGGCTGCGGACTCAGCGGTCTTCAGCGCCGCTCAACACCGTCGTCGTGATCTGGCCAAGCGTGACGGCGGCCCGAGTCCGTGGGGGCTGACTGATAGATCCCTGGATGAGGCCCAACGACTGGGGGAGCTTGCGCGTGACGGACATCTGGCGCTGTTCCTCGGTGCGGGCGTTAGCCAGTCCGCGGGGCTTCCGGGATGGACTGAACTCCTCAACGAGATCGGCAAGGCAGTGGGCGCAGACCCCGAGTTGGTGAAAGGTCTGGGCGACCTGGATGCTGCCGAGTTGTTGAAGAAGCGTGCTGGCGCGACAAGCCTCGGCGATATCGTCCGCAAGATCCTCGACACGAAGACGGAGAAGGTCTCCCTTGCCCACGGATTGCTAGCCGGCCTGAACGCACACGAGGTGATCACCACCAACTACGACGCGCTCTTCGAGCGGGCCGTGAAGGAGGCGGGCGCGCCGGTACCGACGGTGCTCCCATGGGAGTCGGTGCAGGTGGGCAGACCGTGGCTACTCAAACTCCACGGTGACTTGGTCCGGCCCGGCAGCATCGTTCTCACCCGCCGTGATTTCGTGCTGTTCGACGCACGGTCACGCCCAGCGGGCTCACTCCTGCAGGCGACTCTCATGACCAAGCACCTGCTGATCGTCGGGGCCTCGTTGGCCGACGACAACGTCATCCGCCTGGCGATGGAGGTCGATGACTACCTCGATCGCAACCAGACCGCCGTCGCCAAGCAAGGAACGTTCGTCGACGTCTCCGGACAGGCAGCTCGTCAGGACCTGTGGAGCAATCAGTTCGATTGGTATGTGTGCAAGGCGCCTGAGTTCAACGATCGCATCCGCGAGATGGAGATCTTCCTTGACGTCGTCGCGGCCTACGCGGCACGCAATGCGCCGTGGTTGCTCGACCCGCGGTTCGCCGGCCTGCTCAGTACCGATGAACAGCGCATCGTCGACGACGTGCGAGCGGCGTTGGCCCTGGTACCTAGTGGTGATGACGGGTTGCTCGCACCGTTGCGCGAGGTCCGTGAGGAACTCGGAGGAGGGTGATAGACGGAACCGCTCCCCTCTTAGATCCGAGAGCGTCAGCAGAGTGACCCATTCACCAGTCTGGGTCGGAATAGTCGTCGTCCCCGTCTGAATCGGAGTATGGCCACCCGTAGTCCTCGTCGTAGTCACCGTCGCTCTCCCAGAAACCCCAGCGCTCTGCCTGGACCTCGGCTAGAAAACTCGCCTCCTCCTTGGCTAGCTCTTCCTCTTCCCAGTCGTCCTCTTCCCAGTCGTCGGAATCCGGAATCGAACTGTCGTCCTCGGCGCCTTTGGCCGCGTTCGCCTCCTCGGCAACAACGCTGGGGAACTCCTCGCCTAGGACAACCGAGGCGGTTGAGGTGTCATGCAGCACACCGACGCTTGCTGGCGGATCGGTCGCGTCGGGAGCGAATTCGGCGAGCCATGGGAATAGGGGCCGGGCCGGGGTGCCAACGGGCGTTGATGCAGCGCCGAGCGGCCTCGGTGTGCCGGTGAGCTTCCCGGGTATCTGTGGTGTCAGTCGGTTGTTCTTGTTGTGATCGATCGGTGTGACGGTTCGCCATTGTCCATTGATCTCGACGAGACCAATTTGCTGGCTGGACGTAATTGCAGTTCCGGTTGTGAAGCCGAGGCTGGCCGCAAGGGATAGGAGGGTGTACTCAAACTCCGGCCGGTTGGCGGTCCCAGACTTCAGGATCGACGCTGGCGACCTCAGGTCGTTGCTCTTCCCGGAGCGCAGACCCAGCAGTTTGTGAAGGCACAACCGCATGTTGCGAATCTTCTCCTCGGGATCATGTGATTCAGAAGAGATGATCCTCGCGATGGGCAGAAGTTGTGGATCAGGTGCGATTCGGGCCAGAATCTCGCGGCGTGTTCGAGTCGCGTTTCTCTCTCGCAACCGACGGATACCAGTCGGAGAATCGACGACAAGGGGCAACGGTTCAAGATCGGCGATCAATTGTCTTGCGAGTCCTGTCGCCGCATCAGCATCGAACGCCCGACGGGCTGGCACCTCCGCCGTCAGGTTCTGATACGCGAAATCGCCCCGCGTGGCGTAGACGACTACGTCTGCTGCTACTTCGCGGTTGGCAGCAAGCGGGACTTTCAGGTCGAGCTGATCGGTCACGCCCTGTGTCGTCTCTGCGGTGTGCTTCGGCCCGCAGTTGGTCACTATCCGCATCCGCGCATCGGCGGGTGCGGCCGTCAGGCCGACGGTCAATCCGTCGGGTACTGCTAGACACAGGTGCGCTCGTCTGCCGAGCGCTTGGGCGAAGCTGTTCCCGTCGACTCCGTGGGGGGCCGTGCGGAGTCGATCAGGCCCTTCGAATCCCTTGTTGCGCGCACGGCCCCATAGACCTGGCAGTTTGTCTGCGCGATCCTCGGGCGCGACTAGTTGCTCGAGAAACCACAGCAACCGTCCGTGCCCGCGCTTCGGGTGCGGGTTGAGTTCGTACCACGTCAGTCGTTGCGCGAGGTCGGCCGCGACAGCGGGCTCCCACGTGGATTTGCCAATCCGACCGATACCAGCGATCCAACTCAGGTAGCGGGGAAGAGCCTGGACAGGGCGAGCAACTTCAGCACGACTCATGCCCTTGTTGGCCACATGCAAGCGCTTCGGGTTCCTGATGGCCGCAACGGCTGCGGCAGCGACAAAGCGGGCCCCGAAGTTGGGTCCGAGTGATGATAAGGAACCAGTTGAGCCGAGGACGGAGTCGACCCAGTTCTTGTAGGCCTTCGGATTCACCGGCCATTCGACGAACTCAGGAACCGACGTTGCAATGAGCCGAAGAAGCACTTCTTCGGCTCTTGTTGCACTTGCGGGTATCGGCAACGAGGCCAGTTCGGAAAGTAGGTTCGTGGCAGCTTCGACGTCGATCATCAGTCTTGCGGTCAACGCGCCCAATTCGGTGGCGCACAGCCGACCGTCGTCTTCGGCTGTGAAACCGTGCGCGGTGAGTTCGTCGATCACCTTGTCGACGTTGTGCGGACGGTTCGACTGTGCGTGCGCGAATGTGCCGCGATACCAGATTCGCGCGTCGTCGCGACTGGTTATTGATGACAACAGGATCTCGGCCAGGATTGCATCGGAGATCTTGTCGTCAAGGCCGCTTCTTACGTGATACCCGGCATCAAGCTTGTTGCGCCAGGCTGTCTCGGCTGACTTTGGTACGAGGATGTATCCGTAACCATGCGTCTCATGCCCTAGTCGGCCGGCCCGGCCCAGCATCTGCTGCGCCTGGCTCACCTCGAGTTCACTGTCGAAGCCAAGGACGAGGTCGCGGACGACCACATGGCGAGCCGGGGTGTTGACACCTGTCGAGAGTCCGGAGGTCGCGACCAGTGTCAAGATCTCTCGCGCCTCGAATTTGTCCAGGGTATGGCGTGCTTGCGGCGCGCCGGAGTAGTGAATCCCGATCTTCTTGCGAAGCAGGGCTTCGACAAGGGATTGGTCGTCGCCGTGGAGATCCGAATCGGCAATGAGCGCAGCTGTTCGTTTGACGTTGTTCTTACTCCCGCAGAAGACCAGCATGCTTCCAGGAGAACCGTCGGCGCTCTCGGCGGCAGCGATGTCACCGACGAGCTTGCGGATGGCGGCATCGCGGGCGTTTTGGTTGTGCCGGGAGTACTCGGATTCGTCCCTAGCGTCGTCATACGGGATCAGTTGCGTCGTCAATTGGACCGGACGCCAATCGGTTTGGATCTTCGTTGCGTTGAACCAGTCCGCGAGTTCTTGAGCATTCGCAGCTGTCGCGGACAGGGCCACTATTCGCGTGCCGCTCTCAACTGTGCGAATCCGTGCGATCAATGATTCCAAGGTGCTACCGCGCGAAGGATCGCCGACGAGATGGACTTCGTCGACGATGAGGCATCCGACGGTGTCCAAGAAAGACTGGAGTGACGACCGGCGGTACAGAGACTCGAACTTCTCAGTCGTGGCCACCCAGAGTTGTGCTCGCCGGACGGTCTCGCTCGAGAAGTTCGTCTCGCCGGTGAGCTCTACCGCGGACACTCCGAGCGCACGCCATCGCTTGACCGTCTGGGCTACTTCAGCGGCGAGTGCTCGCGCCGGCACGAGCCACACCGCCGGTTGCTTGTCCATCACGATGGATCGCAGAGCAGCGATCTCGCCGATCAGCGTCTTACCGGCGCCGGTCGGAGCCACCACCATGATGTGTCCGCGTGTTGACAACACGGGCGGGACAGCCTTGGACTGGAGTGGGTTCAACTTGTCTCGGTTGATGAAGCGGATCAGCTCGGGTGGGACAAGATCACTGGTCGGCGTCCACTTCTCCTCGCCGATGACAAACGTCGCCTCGTCATCTCGCATCTTCTCGAAGCCCGCGACAAACGCGTCGACAGCATCACCGGATGTGACTGATAGTCCTGAGTTTTGATTGACCTCGAGTTCCTTGCGTGCAAAGTTCGCTGAGTGGCTGAGTACCTGGTCGTCGGCGATTACCACTTTTTCGTGGAGGTTGCTTACTTCGACGACTTGAATCTCAGCGTCGCGCAGTCTTCCGTGAGCGGCTGCATTTGACTGAACACGCCGTGAGACGACAACTACGTCGACGCCCCGCCGTCTTGCAGCGATCGCCTCGTCGATCAGGCGGCTGGCGGCCGGGGAGGTATCCCACCACGGGACTTTGATCCACAGTCGCTGCTGCGCTGTGGCGAAGCAATCGACCAGTGATCGGTATAGCGCGCCTTCGGTGCCTGTGCCAGCCGAATAGCTATCGACGACCTCCGGATTCGCGATGCCCGTGCTGCCTCGGCCGGGAGTGGTCGTCGGCGTCACGGTTTCTGGAGACACCGACTGTATGGGCTCTGGGATCGAAGCCGCTGAGGAGTCACCGAGGCGTGCCTCTACCTCGGCGTTGTTCGAGGCCTCGGTCAGCTCAACGATGTGCTTTGCGACGAAGGATGGCCGCGTATTGAATGATTGGGCTAGCTCCGCAAGTGTCGGCTGACCCTTGTCCCACGCATCGCGCAGCCGTCGATCATCGTCGGTGGTCCAGACGATGCGCCCATCACGATGGGCCCTTAGCTGTGCGAGTTCGAACCACTGATAGTCCTTGTCCTCAACCAGAAGCCTTCGAAGGTACTCAAGCTGCGCGTCCCGGTCTCCTGGTATGTCGAGTGGGATTGGATCTGGAAGCAGGTGCTCGACGCGAGACAAGACGGCGCCGCCAGTTCGCTCGAGCGCCTTTGAGATTTTGTACAGACTCTGCCCGGCGCGAAGTCCTGAAACCATCGCCTCATAGTCGGATTCTGTCCACGAGAAACCGCGGCGTTCGGGTGGGGGCTGTGCGGCTTTCGCTTCTTTGGACTGCCCGTGCACGGCTTGACTCGATGAAGGGGACTTTCCAGCGGCTTCGCAGGAGTCGTTCCCGTTCGTTGGGTTACTCGTCGCCATTGGCCCACCCCCAGTCAGCCGAATGGATCGCGAACCGTCGCAACCTCGCGGTCATACGCGCCCTGTGCACTCGTTCGATGCGCAGCGTGGCACTGCCTGATTGCCAATTGTCCATCGGAAGATCATCCCTCACTCCACTGACATCGACCCCCGGTAGTGGCCCGGCAGCTAGTCCCCAACGTCGAACGCCCTCGACACCTCGTCGATCGTGAACTGGTTGCTCAGCCGGCACGCGCTGTTCTGGTTGGCGAACATGCCCTTCTTCCAGAAGGCATCATCCCGAGGCTTCGTTGCCTGCCACTCGACGGGAACGATGTACTCGGCGGCATCGTCGGACGCCTCGTCTCCGGGGTAGCGGTAGTTGCCTTGGAGTTGAAGCGTCGCGAGTTTTGATGGAGAGCCGTCGACGAGGACCTCGGCGTCGACGAATCGTTGGGCTTCCCCTACGACGGTGCCGACGCCGACGTAGCCGTTCTTGGGGATGCACACGAACACGCGCGCGCCCAGAGGCAGCTTCTTGAGGGTGCGGGAGAACCACTCTCCCCCGCCAGCGGAGACGAAGCCGTACCTGACCGCGTCATCCCAGATGCGTCCGTCGGGTTCCTCGCCGAATGACACGTACCAGTCCTGGCCATTCCACGGTTCGCGAGATTTGCGCCCCTTCATGGATACGGATGCACTCGCGGTCGTCGCGTGGTCGACCAGCCAAGTGCGCGCCAGGTACGAGGTGCCGCCGTCGTCGAAGTGCCGGAAGAACACCACGTTCACCGGGACCTGATAGGCCTCGTTGAGGAATCGCACGATGCGTTCGGTGGCCGGGTCGACGCTCGCGGCGACGATCGTCATGATCTGGGAAGTGTTCAACTCTTCCGGGGGAGCTGTCCCGAATTCTGTAGCGAAGGCCTCTTCGAACGCGGTTCCCGGGTGGTGGTTCTCGAAGATCTCGACGATCTCGGCGTGCCCCAGGGTCGCGACCCAGGAACCGTAGTCGAGAGTCTGGGCGACGACGTCGCGCGGAGTCTTGTCGCGCTTCAGTTCCAGGATGTGCACCGTTCCCTCGCCGTCGACAGCAAGCAGGTCAATGAACCCTCCATAGGCGGTTGGCACCTGCCGGCCGATGACCAGCAGATCATTGCCCAGGAGAGTCGGCTCCGACTCGATGTAGGTCTCCAACTGCGATTCCAGACCAACACCGGTCGGCGTAATCCGGGTCAGCTTGTCGCCATCGGCGCGCCACAGCCCCATTTCCAAAGCCACAGCTAGCCCTCCTGTCACCTGCGTTGATGTGGGACCTACCCGGGCAGCCTCACCCAACCAATTGAACTCAGGCCCGTCCGCAGTACCCGAGCTTGGTCGTTACTCGTCCGTTGGTGACAAGAGTCCTTGAATAATCGGCGGGGGAAGGCAGTCGCCGACGCGGGTTAGTCGTGATGGACCCAGTAGTCGTCGCCGTTGCGGCTGCAGTATGCAATGTAGCCCTGCTTGGTGAGGGAGGCCGCCTCTTGATTGCAGCGCTCGGCGCTGGGGTAAGGGCCCTTCTTGGTTGTTTCCTCTGCGTTTGTCACTCCCGGAAAAGCGGCCCCCATCGTTATCGCGCACACCCCGACGGCCAGTGCCGCACTCATTCGCTTCTTCATTTCGACAGTATGGACTTCGATGCGCAGGTCCGCTAACGAACAGGGCGACGCTGAAGGCCTTGCGCTGATACTTCGGTCGAGTCCGGGGGATCGGCTGATGCGTCGGTCGGGCGTGTCAGTGAGGTCAGTGCGGGAAAGGACTACTTGTCGTTGACGGGGGCGTGGGCTCGGGTTCGCCGGCGGTGCACGCGGGCCAGGATGTCGAGGCCTTGGGTAGCGGCCGGAATTCGATCCATCCGGCGTGTTGCTCGGCAAGGACGACGCCGACGTTCGTTAGGTTTGTTGGCTTCTCGTCCTGTTCATCAGCGCGACCGACTTCGCTGTGTGGCTGGGAGATCTGGCCGACGCGTCTACGGCAACTGCTCTGCGGATGGTCGCCGGTTTGACCGACATTCCGGTTCTTCGTGCAGTCGCGACACCCGTCAACCACCATTGACGTCACGACAGCGGCATGGTGAGGAGACGGCTGTGGACATGGACCAGATAGTCGAGTCGATCGCATTCGACATCGACACACCGGGCTCGGTCGTCAGCGCCGTCTTGGAGCGACAGGGAGACGATGTCGTGGTCATGCAGGCCAGTCTCGGAGGGCCGGAGCAGGAAGTTGGCCGGCTATCGTTCGCGGTCTGGACGTCGGCAGCCAAGAACGCATGGGCTCACCCGCATCAGGTTTCGTCGGATGAGATTCAAGAGGGCGAAGAGCCACTGGATACGGCCTTGGTCCTTGTTGGGCTTGGATGGCGGGTTGACATGCAGACTCATGACAGCCGTGTGTGCCTGATCGCTACTCCACAGGTCGATGGGTCAGTAGACGTTGAGGCGCACCTGCGTGCCGTGGGTCTCGATCCGGGAAGTGTCTTTGAGTTTGCCTGGAGGCGACCCGACGACAAGAAGGACGACTGGACTCCAATTCTGGAGGCGACAGGCGCGCGCGAGCCGAGCGGCGTGCTCGTGCAGCTCGACGAGGACGAGATGGATGTGCTGTCAATTCTACTGGCTTCGGCCTGGGTATCACCTGACTTCGGTTCGGCGCGCTCTGGCTGGCACAGCGAGGCCGGCCACACACCCACGTCGTTCCTCTCCGCAGAGTTTCTTGCAAATGCTGGTAAGCGCGATGCTGCGAGAATTGCGGATGACCTTGAAGCGGTGCGTCGTTGGGTCACCTCAAACGGCTTCACGGGACCGTTCGAGACACCTGGCGATGTCAAGGCCTACTTGGCAGGTTCACAACTTCCGACAGTGGGTCACTACGCAGTCGAACTGGGCGGTCGCGGAAGTTGCTATATCGGCGAGACAATCAACTTACCGAGTCGGTTGAATGACCATCGTCGGACGTACGGTGACGCCGTCACGAATTTCTACATCCGACCGGATCATGTGGCGGCTTCGGTATCACCGAGGAAGGCGCAGAAGAGCCTGCTCCGCGAGCAGGAGCGCATCCTTATTCATTCGGCACAGGATGCGCGGATGGTAGCTCTCAACTTCAACGAAATGGCGCATCCGATCAATGAGCGGCCGGACTTTGCGGAGGCAATCTCCCCACTGTCTGCCAGCACCTGGTTCGCGGACCCGGTCGAGGCGAACCTCGCGGATGACACCCCGCTGAGGGGACTCCTGTCGACCGACTATGCGGGGCAACTCGCGAATTTCAGGAAGCTCGCGGTCAGCGCTGAGATGTCGGAGGTGAGCGAGATCGTCGGAAGCTACCTCGAGCGCTGCGTACCCTATCCCGCTCGTACCGAGTTGCTCAGTTGGTCTGTCAGTTGTCTCCCAAAATCTCAGCGCGGCACTCGTGGTGACCGCGTCAACGTGCTCGCTTGCGTGTCGATCTCGATGCCAGAGGTTCTCACGCTCCTTCAGAGCGTCGAGACCGGTCAGTCCGGCGGCTTCGTTGCCGTCAACAATGCTGAGCTTGGCTACGACGACGACCTTCAGCTCGTGCGCCTGCTTCGACGTCATCCAGGAGTCTTCATCGACGAGGGAGAGCACCGTGAGTTCGGTCCAGGTGTCAGCTTCCTAAACGCGCCCAGCCTCTCGGCCATGCACCGCCTGCTTGACGACGTTGAGGTAACGCGAGCGGCGGCGACATGATCCGTCCCGGAGTTTCCGGAGAGCTCAGTTTCTGAGTGCCTCCTCCGGATTG
>CAZVVS010000126.1:0-12603 GCA_964630585.1 uncultured Gordonia sp. | reverse complement strand
CATTAGCAGTGAGTCCCATTCGGCCGCTCTGGCACGCCTCCTGGTGCGGAGTCCTTTCGAACTGCCGAACACGTAGGTTACACACCTGATGCAACGGGGTGCAAACCACTAGCGCCGGACCCCGGCCGATACGCTGTCGGAGTGACACCACGCCTGCGCAGCGACCTCGACGACCTGCCGGTCTACGTGCCCGGCAAGACCTACCCGGGAGCGATCAAGCTCGCCAGCAACGAGACCACCTCCGGGCCCCTGCCCAGTGTGGCCGCCGCGATCGCCGACGCCGCGTCGACCGTCAACCGCTACCCCGACAACGCGATGGTCGACCTCACCGACGCCCTCGCGAAGAAGCTTGGCGTCTCCCCCGAGGAGATCCAGACCGGCTGCGGCTCGGTGACGCTGTGCCAGAACCTGATCACCATCACGTGCCGTCCAGGCGACGAGGTGCTCTTCGGATGGCGCTCGTTCGAGACGTATCCCCTGGCCACCCGCCTCGTTGGCGCGGTTCCCGTGCAAGTCCCGCTCGACGACGCTCTCGCCTACGACCTGCCGTCCATGGCGCAGGCGATCACCGACCGCACGCGCTTGATCTTCGTCTGTAACCCCAACAACCCGACGGGCACGGTCGTCAGCCGCGAACATCTCGTCGCGTTCCTGCGGGCGGTCCCCGACGACGTCGTCGTCGCCCTCGACGAGGCCTACTTCGAGTACATGCGGCTCGACGCCTCCCAGGACTACGACGCGCTGGAACTGCGGCGCGAGTTCGGAAACCTCGTCATCCTGCGGACGTTCTCCAAGGCGTACGGGCTGGCTGGCCTGCGCGTCGGATATGCCGTCGGTGACCCCGCCGTCATCACCGCGCTCGGCAAGGCACACATCCCGTTCTCCATCAACTCGTTGGCCCAGCGCGCCGCCATTGCGTGCCTCGACGCCGACGATGAGCTGCTGGCCCGCACCGACGCCATCGTCGTCGAGCGTGCGCGTGTGACCGCCCAACTGCGCGAACTCGGCTACCGGGTACCCGAGTCGCAGGCCAACTTCGTCTGGATCGCCCTGGGCGACGACGCGGTGCCCTTCGCCAAGGCCGCCGTCGACGCCGGCGTCATCCTGCGCCCGTTCGACGGCGACGGTGTGCGCGTCACCGTGACCGAGACCGACGAGAACGACGCGTTCCTCAAGTTCGCAGCCGACTGGGCACGCGGACGCTGACTAGCGGCCTACCGCCGACGCTGGTGACCACCATGTGGTCACAGATGTCGGCGTAGATGCAATCACAAGTCGGCAAGCAACCGAAAGGCATCGCCTCCATGCAAGGGTGCGATCGCGCGGAAATGGCGCTGATCGGTGCCGAGGACATCCAAGCACCGGAACTTTGCGGCGAGGACCACGACCGAAGCATCAGCGATGCCTAGGTCTAGATCGGGATACCGCCGGATCACCTGTGCCGCATGTCCCAGGTCCTCGCGACCGAACTCGACAAGCGTGTAGACCCCGTCATCTACGTCGTCGAGCAATTCATGCTCGGCGCGGCGGCCGAGCCTGGTGTGAACCAGATAGTCGAGTTCGGCAAGAACGAAGGGCGACAGGATAAAGGGACCCCGTAGTTTTTCGACCACGCCACGAGCCAGATCGTGGTTGGAGTCGTCGGCATCCAGGAAGGCATACAGGCCTCCGGTGTCGAGGACGATCACTGACCGAAGCCGCCAGCAAGAATGTCGTCGACCCGTTCGGACGTATCCGAATGGCCAGAACGTCCAAGCGTCCGCGGCCTGCGGACCGGCGCTTCGTTGTCAGTGAGGAACTGACGAACGGCATCGCGAATGATTTCAGTCCGCGAGGTTCCCCGGCGACGAGCAGCATCGGACAGACGCTGGTCGTCCGCGTCGTCGAGGTAGATCGTCGTCTTCTTCACGACCCAAGGTTACCCTACGTATGGCAGATTGATCTTCGTGCTGAGGCAAAGCGCACTACCGCTCCTGGTCTCGATACACCCGCTCCTTCGTCGCGGGCACTCGACGACCGTCTGCTACCAGAGACCGCGGGAAACCGTCGCCCACGCGGCGGGAAGGTCGCCACGGAAGTACTCCCACCGGTGTGTTCCGATGATCCGGAACCCATCGTTGTAGGCGATGCCCGCCTGGCGCAGCTGCAGCGCGAACTCGAGCGAGCACCGGTAGGCGCCCAACTCCAACGCGGATGCCGAGGCGGTCACCGCGTCTTCGGGCAGGTCGCTCTTGGGCTGCGGGAGGAGGTCGGGCGGACCGATCGCGCCGGAACCAGCCGAGAGGAACAGGTTCTTGCCTCGCAGAGCGTTGAGGTGGGTCAACGGATCATGGGCGACCCACAGCTTCGACCCGGGCGGACCCCACATGTTGTCGGCGTTGCCACCCGACTTTGCGACGGTGGTCCGCACGTAGGCCTGGTTCAGCGGCCCGGACACCGGCGGGCAGCCGGAAATCGAGGCCGCACCCGTGAACAGATTGGGGTGTCGGCTCAGAAGCGCGAACGCACCCTGCCCGCCCATCGACACACCGATCAGCGCGGCGCGTCCAGTGCCGTTGAACTGCTTGTTGATCAGCGGCGGCAGTTCCGTCGTCAGGAAGGTCTCCCACTGCGGCTTGCCGATCTTCGGATCGTGCTTGCGCCAGTTGGTGTAGAACGTGCCGGCCGCATCGCGCGGGACGACGACGTTGACGTTCTTGTCGGCGAAAAAGGAACGGATACCGCCCTTCGACATCCAGTCGCTGACGCCACCGGCCGCGTCGTTCCCGTCGAGCAGGTAGACCGTCGGCCGAGGGCCCCGATCGACCCGCGGGGTCAGCACCGAGACGCTCACGCGCTTGCCCATGGTGGGCGATGCCACGACGATGTCGGTGCGCATCGCACCGAGCTTCACAGACTTGGCGATCCGCGCGGGCACGGCGTTTGCCTCGGCGACGGCGGGCAGCACGACACCCGCGGTCGCGCACACGGCAACGACGGCGGCGGCGCCTACCAACCGGTGAAAACGCATGATCTACCTGCCAAGACTCGTGGGACTGTGAAATCCAGGGTACGAGCGCCGTCTGACAGGGACCTGTGACGAGCGCAAAATCTCGGCGAATGTCGCGCTACGTTTGCATTACGACGTGGTCGCGGTCACAACCTCGCAGCCGCACTACGATTGCCCGGTGAGCACGGACCACCTCGGCAAACATGAGTTCGCCTTCGTCGCGCAAGTACCCGTCCGCTGGTCGGATATGGACGCCTTCGGACACATCAACCATGCGCGCATGGTCACCCTGATGGAGGAGGCCCGCGTCGATTGGCTGCTCTCTGCGGGACCGGAGTACCAGCCGCTGATCAAAAGCGCCATGATCGTCCACGTCGACATCCGCTATCAGAGCCAGCTGCGCCACAGCGATTCACCGCTGGAGATCGGCATGTGGATCAAGGGCTTCCGATCCGTCGACTTCACTATCGGCTACGAGATCCGCGCACAAGGCGCCGAGGTCACCAGCAAACCGGCGTGCGTGGCGTCGACGCAGATGGCCGTCGTGGATATCGAGGCGCACAACCTGCGCCGACTCACCGACGAGGAGAAGTTCTACCTCGCGTCGTGGTCGAGGGGCTGAGAGGGCTCGTAGCGATCCGGCAGCTCCAGCGGCTTACCCATCGCGTCGATCGGTGAGAGCCGGGCGATGTTGCCGGCCAGCACGTCGCGGTAGATGCGCAACTGCTCCTCCCCCGCACGGACCTGCTGCGTGAGTCGCTGAGAGTTGTCGGCCGATATCTCCCGACTGCCCGACCGCGACACCAACTCGACGATTCGGTCGTCGATCGTCGTCGCGCGGTCGTACTCGTCGATCAACCGCAGTTCGACGGCGGCCGAATCCATCACGTGCGCGACCTCGGCGAGGGCCTGGACGCGCTCGAGCAGCTGCGTCCACACCGGGCGCAAGTCCTGCTCTTTCGCGGCGATGTGGTCGACGAACTGCTGGTCGAACCCACCGTTGCGCATCGCACGGTCAAGGTCGACGCGAACCGATCGCAGCGCGATGATGTCGGCGGCGACCTCGGCGACGTCGGCATGCAGGTTGATCTGGCTGCGCTGCACCTCGAAATGCTCCGAGCGCCAGGAAGGGCTGGCCTGGATGCGGTCGTAGTACGCGCCGACGACGTAGAGCAGCGTCTCGTAGCCGTCGATGAACGCCATCTGCTGCGGAGCCGCCGGTGCGGCAGGCATCGGCCGAGGGGTGAGCGCCTCGCGCGCCCAACTCTCCACCTGCTGTCCCATGGCGCGCACCGCCAGCCCGCCGACGAAGCCGGCGAGCTTGCCGAAGGCGGCACCGCCGGCACGACGCACATAACCGCCGGTGTTCACATCGGGTGTCGGCGTATGCAGCAGACCGTCGAACAACCGCTCGCGGGCCTCAATCTCCAGGTAGACACCTTCACGGCGTTCACGGCGGATCGCGCGCGTGCCACCGGCGTAGACGCCTTTGCCCAGGACGATCTGCTTGCGCGCGTCTTCTCGTCGTCGAATCAAGCCGTTGAGACGGTTCTGCATTCCCGAGCGGACCATCGTCGGCAGGACCGGGTTGGCCAACTGCGCCTCAAGCTGGGAGATACCCCGCTGCAGCCGCCGCAAGTCGCCGAAACCACTGGGCAGCGTCGCCAGCGGCAGACCGCGGGACTGACGGGCGACGATAACGGTGCGGGCCTCGAATGTGACGAATCCGGAGGCGATCATGATCGCCGCGGAATCCGACAGTTCGCGGTGGGGCCCCGGCACCTGCGCGGCCTCGGTCCAGCGCCGGATATCGGCGGTGGACGGGGCGGGCGGGACTCTCGAGCTCATCTCACCAATACTACCGATTCGCGCCGACACTGGTTCGGTGCCAGATCGGCCTGGTGACCCGGTGCAGCAGCCAGGCCAGCGGGACCGCGAGGGCGGTCGTGACGAGGAACGCCAACCACATCGACCCCGTCGCCAGCACCTGATACCCGAGCAGGCTCATCACGAACTCGAGGACGAGGACGTGCACGCAGAAGAACTCATAGGAGATCTCGCCGAACCAGACGGCCGGTCGGCTCGCCCATACCCGCGACCACCAGTCCTCGGCACCACCACTGCCGTTGACCGCGAGCGGGACGATAAACCCAAGGGAGACAACGAGATACAGGACGTGCTTGACGACCGTCTCGGCCGCGGTGTCGGGGCTCATCGTCGGACCGCCGGCGGCCGACGTACCCGACACGAGGAACGCTGCGACGCCTGCGACGACCCACCACGCAGTGTTCACCCGAGCCACCAGCGGGACGCAGACGGCCAGGATCATCCCGGCGACGAACCACCAGAAGAACGTCAGCGGCCAGATGCGCGCGGTGATGTCGACGTCGGCGCCGACGACCGCGAAGATCCACAGTGGTGAGACCAACGCCACTGCGCCGAGCAGGCACAACAGGAGGTCCGGGCGCCATCGTCGTCGACAAATCGCGACGCCGAGACTCGCGATGCCCGGCAGCACGAGATAGAACGCCACCTCCGCGACCATGCTCCACATCTGCGTCAACCCGGTGTGCTGGTGCCCGAGCCCGAAGAGCTGGGTGAACGTCATGTTCCGCCAGAACCCACCCCATCCGGCGCCGTACTCGGTGGGGTTCTCCCGCACGAGATACACCAGATAGACCCCGACGACGGTGAGCCAATAGGCGGGCAGGATCCGCCGCGCGCGGTGGGCGAAGTAGGTGCGGACCGACACCGGCTCGGCGGCCGCCCAACTCGGTCCATCCGACTCGCCGGACCTCTGCCGCAGCCGGGAGACCCACGCCGAATAGAGCAAGTAGCCCGAGAGCACGAAGAAGATCGTTACCCCGACCTCGAAGCGCGCGCTGAGCCGTCCGGCGTAGGTGTCCTGATAGTGCCCGGTCCAGTAGGCGGCATGCGTCAGGCACACCGATAGCGCCGCAAGCGTGCGGATACCGGTGAGCGCGGGGACACGGGCCACCATGGGCTGATCCTATTGGGCTCGCGATATCGCGATCCGTACCGCGGTCAACTATCGCTGACGCGCGTCGCACCGCACTATCGTGGAGTGACGAGCATCACATCGCGATCGGGGGAGGCGCCTGTGACCACAACCGAGAACGTCGACGTCGTCATCGTCGGTGCCGGAATCTCCGGCATCGGTGCGGCGTACCGGATCCATCAATACAACCCGGCGCTGCGCTATGTGATCCTGGAACGTCGCGCCCAGATCGGCGGCACCTGGGATTTGTTCCGCTACCCCGGCGTGCGCAGCGACAGCAGCATCTTCTCGCTGAGCTTCCCGTGGGAGCCGTGGACCCGCAAGGAAGCCGTCGCCGACGGCACCGACATCCGCGAGTACCTGGCCGAGACCGCCCACAAGTACGGAATCGACGCCCACGTCCGGTTCGGCAGCCACGTGCAGTCGGCCGACTGGGATACGGCCACCGACACCTGGACGGTGCGGGCCATCGAGGACGGCGCCGAGAAGTCCTACCGTGCGCGGTTCGTGTTCTTCGGCAGCGGTTACTACTCCTACGACCAGGGCTACACCCCTGACTTCCCCGGCCTGGAGACCTTCGCCGGCACCCTGGTGCACCCGCAGTTCTGGCCGGAGGACCTGGACTACGCGGGCAAGCGGGTGGTGGTGATCGGCAGCGGCGCCACGGCGATCACGCTGGTCCCCGCACTGGCCCGGGATGCCGCCAAGGTGACGATGCTGCAACGCTCCCCCACCTACGTCATCAAGAGCGCACGGATCTCGGGGGCCATCGAGCTGGTTCGAAAAGTGTTGCCGCACCGCGCGTCTCACGCGTTCGGCAAATGGCTCGCCGCGCTCGTGGAAGGCGTGACCTGGTTCGTCGCCCGTAAGTTCCCCGGGACCATGAAATCGCTGCTACGCCGGAGGGCGGTGGCGAATCTGCCCGTCGGGTATCCCGTCGACGTCCACTTCAACCCAAGCTACGCCCCCTGGGACCAGCGACTGTGCCTGGACGCCGACGGCGACCTGTTCGGTGCAATCTGCTCCGGCGGCGTCGAGGTCGTCACCGATCACATCGACCGCTTCGACGCGACCGGCATCGCACTGCGCTCCGGCGGGCATATCGAGGCCGACATCGTGGTCACCGCAACCGGGCTGCAACTGCAGGCCCTCGGCGGCGTGACGATCAGCCTGGACGGCAGCGAGATCGAACCGCAGGACCGGTTCGTCTACAAGGCGCACATGCTCGACGAGGTGCCCAACCTGGCGTGGTGTGTGGGCTACACCAACGCATCGTGGACGCTGCGCGCCGACATCACGGCCGTCCAGGTGGCAAAGCTGCTGTCCTACATGACTTCTCACGGATACACCCACGCCTATCCGCATCTGGGCGAGAAGCCGCCGGCCGAGAAACCGGCCTGGGATATCCAGGCCGGCTACGTCGCGAGGTCCCCGCATGCGCTGCCGAAGTCCGGCACCAAGCGGCCGTGGAACGTGCGACAGAACTACTTCGCCGACGCCATCGACCACCGCTTCGACCGTATCGACGAGCAGATGGTCTTCGGCCGCGCCGCCGAACAGGTGTCGATCACGGCGTAGCGGCTCACAGCACACTCGACCACCGATAGTCACGGCGGCGTCTCGGTTCGGCGACGGGGCTAGCGCTCATGACCACAAACCGCACATACTTCTCGCTGTTACTGAAGTGACGCGTGTGACTGGGGATGCGGCGCGTCCAGGAAAGGCCGGATAGCTTGAGACAACCTCTGGTACGGACCAGCGTCGCGGTGGCGACGACACTGGCCGTCGGCCTGACCATCGGTACCACCGTCGCCGACGGAGCTCCGCCACCCCTGCGACCACCCGGCCCCGCGGCTGGACCGACAGCGCCGAATCCTCGGATCGTGTCGGTCACGCCGTTCAAGGGGCGCGAGCGGTTGCGGGTGTTCTCCGCGGCGATGGAACGCGAGGTCGTCGTCGACCTGCAGCGCCCGTACGACCCGGCCCGACCCGCTCGTCCCGGCGGGAAGGTGCGCCTGAAAGCACGGCCGGGCAAGCGCCCGACGATCTACTTCCTCGACGGTGCAGAGGCCCGCGAGACCGAGTCAGGGTGGTACTCCGAGACACGGCTGGCCGACCTCGCGTCGAAGACCGATGTGAACGTCGTGACACCGGTTGGCGATCCGCACAGCTACTACACGGACTGGCAGGCCCCCGAGCCCGGGATGGGCAACAAGAAGTTCATGTGGGAGACCTTCCTGACCCGCGAGCTCCCGCCGCTGCTGGCCCAGCGCTTCGGGTCCAACGGGGTCGCCGCGATCGCCGGCGCATCGATGGGCGGGCTCGCCGCGCTGGCCATCGCGACCCGGTTCCCACACATGTACACCGCGGTCGGCGGCTTCAGCGACTGCGCCAACATCTCCAGCCCGGAGAACCAGTTCCTCACCCAGTGGGACATCAGCCGCGGCGGCGGGAACTCGGTCAACATGTGGGGCAAGTTCACCGACCCGGCGTGGCGCGCACACGACCCCTTCGTCAACGCCGAGCAGTTGGCCGGCAAGACCGTCTACCTCTCGTCGGGCAGCGGCATGCCGGGCAGTTACAACAAGGTGGCCGCCGATCCGCTGGACACGACCGTCAAGGGCGCTTTCCTCGAATTCGGCAGCGCCGTGTGCACCGGCCGGATGACCAATCGGCTCAAGAAGCTGGGCATCCCGTTCCAGGGCAGCGTCAAGGCGTCGGGCACCCACCGCTGGGAGTACTGGCGCGACGAGCTGTTCACCGCCTGGCCGGTCCTGATGAAAGCCCTCGACGCCCGGATCAGCGGTCCGATCCCCGAGGCACCGTCGTCGGGTCTTGCCGGCGGCCTGGGATCCTCACAGAGCTGAGACCCGGTCAGGCCTCGCCGGGAACGCCCGTGACCCAACCACTCGGCCCGACGGCGGTACCGATCCGCGGCACGTACTGGTCGAAGTAGACCCGCGAGATCAGTTCGCGCCGGCTGCGCACGCCAGCCTTGTCGAAGATCACTTTCAAGTGGTCCTGCACGGTGTATGCCGACAGGTGCAGCGCCGCTGCCATCTCCTTGGTCTCGACGCCCTGCAGAACCAACCGCGTCACGTCGCGCTCGCGCGGCGTCAGCCCGAACGCGGCGACAACCAGGGAGACGATCTCCGGCGGACGCGCCTCCTCGATCGTCACGACCACGTCGCCGGTCGCGCCGCTCGCCGACTCCAACGGCGAGGCGTGCAGTACCAACCAAGTCCCGGCCTCGGTGCGGATCCGCACCCGCGGCAGCCGGTCGGCGGTGTTCGCGGTGACACGCCGCGCCGCCGCGACGAGGCCGGTGACGAAACACATCGGGTCGCCGGCGTGCGTCGTGGAACCGAACGACGCGAGGCGCTCCTGTGCGCCGAAGCTGATCTGGGCGACCTCGTCGTCGCGGTTCACGATGACGACGGCGGGTCCGCCGGCGATCGGCACGGTGTCGCCCTCGACGACCCTGGCGAGGATGCCCGCGCGCACCCCACGCGCAAACGACGTGGAGAGCGAACCGAGGAACTCGGCGTCCTCGGGCCGGAAGTAGCTCTCGCCGCGGCCGCGGAACAAGGCGAGCGCCCCCCACGAGCCGAGTTCGTCACGGAACACCAGCCGCGCCTCGTCGCCGAAGTCGTATATCGGCCGCATCAACTCGTCCATTCGCAGCGATCGCACGCCCGATGTCAGGTAGTCGCTCATCACGACGGCGGGCGACTCAGACCGCGCCAGCGAGCTGAACGACGTCGCGTCGGCCTGACCGTATTCGATGGATCCGAAGATCGCGTCGTGCTCGTTGTTCGCCTCCAGCGCGCCGTACTTGCGGGCGCTGGTTAGAAGGAGTGTCTCCGGGTCGTGCGTGCTGGCGCAGGCGGCGGTCCAGGGCGTGGACCGCGACACCGCGTCGACCGCCTCGGCGAGAAACTCGTCGAGGCCCAGCCCGGCGCGCGAAAGCACGTCGACGTCGCTTCGGACGCGGGCGGCAGTGAGCGCTGAAGCCATACCGACGAGTATCGCAGCGGGCCGCGCACCCCACCACCCCAGAACTTTGGGGGATCTGCCATCCCAGGGAGTAGGGGCGCGAACTCCCCGCCGACGTGGGATCGACGCAGGTTGGAACGTCGACGACGGTGGTCGGTGCAAGTTGAGTCGCCAAATCAAAGGACCCTCCATGACCACCTCAACCTCCCTGAGTGCCCTTTCTGCCACCGGACTCGTCCACCTGCCGGGGAGCCCCGACTACGCGCGACTGTGCACGCCGTGGAACCTCGCCGTTGCACAATCACCGGCCGCGGTGGCCTCGCCGACGACGATCGACGAGGTGCGGGCGCTGGTCGTCGCCGCCGGGATCGACGATGTCCGTGTCGCGCCGCAGAGCACGGGCCACGGCGCGGCCGCGCTCGCGCCCGGGCTGACGGAGGCGCTGCTGCTCCGCCTGGACCGACTGACCGGCGTGACCGTCGACCCGACCGTGGGCACCGCCCGCATCGTCGGCGCCACCCTCTGGCAGGAGGTGGCGCACGCCGTCGCACCGCACGGCTATGCGGCGATGCACGGCAGTGCCCCCGACGTCAGCGCCATCGGCTACCTGCTCGGCGGTGGTCTGTCGTTCTATGCCCGCCAGCACGGCTTGGCCGTTTCCTCGGTGCTGTCGCTTGACGTCATCACAGCCGACGGTCAACTGCGGCACGCCGGCCCGACGACCAACCCCGAACTGTTCTGGGCACTGCTCGGCGGAGGCGGAAGCTTCGGGGTCGTCGTCGCCGCGGAGATCGCACTGCTCCCTTACCAAGACGTCTACGCGGGCATGCTGCTGTGGGATATGGCGGCCGCGCCCGCAGTCGTGCGGCGCTGGGTCGAGTGGACGCAGTCGGTGCCGGAATCGGCGACGACGTCGCTGCGCCTCATGCGATTCCCGCCGCTGCCAGAGCTGCCGCCGTTCTTGAGTGGCCGGGAGCTGGTGGTCATCGACGGCGCCGTGCTCGACGACGACGACACCGCGAACGACATGCTGGCGCGCCTGCGTGAGCTCGGGCCCGAGATCGATACCTTTGGCCGCATCCCGACCGCGCAGCTACTGTCGATGCACATGGACCCGCCGGCCCCCACGCCCAGCGTGACCGACCATGCCCTGCTGGGCGGCCTGCCCGACGAGGCGGTGTCGGCTCTGCTCGCCCTTGCCGGACCGGGTGTCGCGAGCCCATTGATGTTCGCCGAGGTGCGCCACACGGGCGGGGCGCTGTCGCGGCCGATCGACGCCGCACTCGATCGCCTGCCGGGCGACTACCTGCTGTTCACGGTGGCCGCGGTGCCCGGGCCGGAGATGGCGGCAGCCTGCAGCGCCGCGACGAGCGAAGTGGTCGACGCGCTGCGGCCGTGGTCTGTGGGCGCGACTTTCGCGAACTTCCGTGACCGTGCCGGAGATTCGTCGACGGGGTACGACGCGGTCAGCTGGGAGCGGCTGGTGCAGGTCCGTGACGCCGTCGACCCGGACCACCGCTGGCTCGCCGCCAACGAGATCGATTGAGACCACGGATCACCCCACCGTCGGGCTGGATTTGGCGGAACCTAATCGCGCACACTATGCCGCGGTGGGGCGGCCGTGTTCCCGGGAAGGCCGTCACAAAGCGCCGCTGAACTCGGCCGCGCGTACCCGCAGGAACTCTTTGGGCGGGTGGCCGGTGATGGTGGCGAACTCGCGCGTCAGATGGGCCTGGTCGGCATAACCGCATTCGACGGCGACGTCGGCGATCGCCTCGCCGCTTTCCAGCCGCGCGCGGGCGTGCTCGAAGCGCGCGAGCCGGGCCGCCTGTTTGGGACCGATGCCGTACTCGGCGGTGAACACCCCGGTGAGTCTGCGCGCCGACCATCCCGACAGCTCGACGAGCTTCGCGACGGTGAGGCGGCCCCGGGTGCGCTGGATGAGGTGCCACGCGTGCTCGGCGTCAGAATCGGCGCCATCGGCCGAGTCACGCAGCGCCTGGGCGATGATGTCGCGCACGACGAGCCCGCGGTCCTCGTACGCCACCGCACCGGCCTCGTCGTAGAGGCGCCGCGCTAACGCGGGCGCAGCGGCGTCAAGATCGATGTTCGCACTCCACAACTCACCTGGTGGCATGGCGAACAGCGCACGGAAGGCGACCGGGTCGAGGTTTACCTGCACCCCGATCTGCGAGCCGTCGTGATGGATGGTCACCGGTTCCAGGTGCATCCCGCCCAAGCAGCATTGGAAGGTCCGCACGCCCGCGCGGCCCGGTTCGCCCAGGTCCAGGCCGTTGCCGAGGTCGACGACGAGTGTGATGGTCGACGACGGAAGGCCGATGTGCTCACCGGGCTGCGCGCCGGCGATGCGGTACGGCGTGACGGTGATGCCGGCGGGCAGCGGCGGCGTATCGCTGCTCAGCCCGCGTAAGTTCCGAAACTCCATGCGTTTCCCTCGGGGTCGGCAACCGTGAACCCTCGTGACCCATAGTCCTCTTCGGCCATGTCTCGCACCATCGTTGCGCCGATCTCACGGGCGCGGGCGTAAACCGCGTCGGGGTCGGTGACGACGACGTAGACGTTGCCGGTGCCGACGGCC
>CAZVVS010000125.1:0-12667 GCA_964630585.1 uncultured Gordonia sp. | reverse complement strand
TGGTTCGGGCTCGCTGAAGAGCGAGATCGAGGAGTCGCTGAGCTACGGCGTCGTCAAGATGAACGTCGACACCGACACCCAGTACGCGTTCACCCGTCCGGTTGCGGGCCACATGTTCAGCAACTATGACGGTGTGCTGAAGATCGACGGCGAGGTCGGCGACAAGAAGACCTACGATCCGCGCAGCTACCTCAAGAAGGCCGAGGCCTCCATGAGCGAGCGCGTCGTCGAGGCGTGCAACGACCTCAAGTCCGCGGGCAAGTCCATCAGCGCTTCCTGAGCGACAACTCCTACATCACGGCCCGCGCTGGTCACCACATAGTGGTAACCAGCGTCGGCCGTAATGCAGGTGGTGGTGCTAGCCCTTGGGTGAGCAGACCTTCCAGGTGCCGTCGACCTTCTGCAGGTTGATCGACGTCGGGAGGATCGTGTTGGGCTGCTCGGTACGGAATGCGTTGACCTCGACGACGGCCTGCTTGCCGTCGACGACCTTGGCCGCGCGGACACCGCTGATGTTCACCAACTCGTTGCGGGCCTTCTGGGACGCGAAGAGGTTCGCGTAGTCGGCGTCGCTGATCTTGGCGTAGAACTCGTGCTGATCGCCGCAGGTGACCTGGCGCAGCGTGGCAAGGTCGCCGTTGTTCATCGCGGTCACGTAGGTGACGGCTGCCTCGGCGGCCTTGTCGGCGGGCGCGGGCTTGCGCAGCAACCAGGCGCCACCACCGATGAGTGCGGCCACCACGACGGCTGCGACGGCGATCAGCAGCGGCTTGCGATTGCGCTTGGCCTTTGTCGGGATGGTCTGCGGGATCGTGGCTGGCGCAGCCTTCTCGGCCGTCTTTTCGTCGGCCTTCCCAGCGGCAACCTTCGTGCTGTCGACCTTCTCGGTCTTGGCGTCGGCTTCCTTCTCGTCGGCCTTCGAGTCGGACTTCTTCTCGTCGACCTTCGTGTCGGCGGCGGCCTCTGCGTCCTCGCCCTCCGCGTCGTCGTCCTCGCCCTTCTCGTCCTCAGACTTGTCGGCGTCGTCCTTCGCTTCCGCGATCTTGGCGCGGTCGAGCTTCGTCGTCGCCGCGTCGGCCTGCGCCTTGGGCCTGATCTTGTCGGTCTTGGCCTCGGACTTCTCCTCGGCTTCCTCGATCTCTGCGTCAGCCTTCGCCTGGGCTTCGGAGACCTCTTCGTCGAGTGCGTCGGCGTTGGCGCCCGCGGCGTCGGCCACCTCCTCGTCGGCTTCGGCTTCGGCCTCGTCGACCTTCGCCTCATCGGCTTCTGCCTCGGCGCGCGCCTCGTCGGCGTCGGCCGCATCGCCCTCGTCAGCCTTGTCCGCTGCCTTATCCTCGGCGTCGTCGGCCTTGTCCTGCAGCTTGACGATCTCGGGCCGGCGCTTCACGGCCGAGTCCTGCTCGTCGTCGGGATTCCCGTCGACGTGCTTGCTTACGGAAGCATCCTCGTCCTCGGCGACCTGCGCCTCGTCCGATTCAGCCTCGTCCGATTCAGCGTTGTCCGACTCAGTCGCGTCCGACTTCTGCTCCGCAGAGAGCTTGGCGGCGACCGCGCCGGCGGCCGCGGCAGCGGCACTCAAGCCGACAGCGGCCTCGGCGGCGATAGCCGAATCCGCCTCGACTGCCTCGGTGTCGGCGGCGTCCGCGGCGATCTTCTCCAGGTCAGTGGTGTCCTCCGACTCGGCTGCGGTCTCCTCGTCGGCGAGCTGCTCGGCCGCGGCCTCGTCTGCTTCACCCTCGGCGGCCGAGTCCTCGGCGTCCTCGCCGGCGTCCGCGGCGTCGGTCTCGTCTGCGGTCTCGGCGTCGGTAGCGGCCTCTGCATCGGCGGCGGTGTCAGCCGCATCGACGGTGTCGTCGTCGGCCGGGCCGTCCTGGGCGAGTGCGTCGACGTCGTCGAGATCGGGCAGGTCCTGCGCCTCGGGCAGTTGGTCGCGGCTGATGACCCGTGTTGCCGAGTCGATTCCGCCGCCTCCGCGTGGTCGCGGAGCATCGGCGGCTGCCGAATCGTCGCTGTTGCTACCCGTGGTCGGGGTTTCGTCTGCCTGCGCCATCGGGCACGCCCTGCCTTCGTTGATACATCACTGCGGGTGCCAGACTAGCGAAAACCGGCCCGCCGGACACATTCGGCATGGTGCCGACGAGAGGGTTGTCACACCGCTTCGAGATGGTTGAATTGGGTGGTGACTTCCTTCGGAGACCTGCTCGGCCCCCCGCCCACGCTACTCACCGGCGACGACGATGCCGAGTCAGAGTTGCTCAACGGCGTCCCGCCGGCCACGGTCGCCGCGGGTTCCCCGACGGCCTCGATCGCGTGGGCGTACCTGGCCGAGGCCGAGTTGGAAAGCGTGACCGAGGCGGAAACCGAGGTCCTCGCACAGGCCGGCGACTTCCCTCCGGCGGTCGTCGCCGCCTACGCCTATGCGCGGACCGGGTACCACCGCGGCCTCGACCAGCTGCGTCGCCACGGGTGGAAGGGCTACGGCCCGGTGCCCTGGGAGCACCAGCAGAACCAAGGGTTCCTCCGCTGTGTCGGCGCACTGGCTCGCGCGGCGCAGATCATCGGTGAAGAGGACGAGTACCTGCGGTGCCTCGACCTGCTCAACGACTGTGACCCGCGCGCCGCCGAGCACCTGGGCATCTCGCCCTCCTGACGCGGGCCCAACTCAGCGGATCCGCAGCTCGGACCCTCACTCCGAGCACCCGGACGCTTGCCGCTAGAGCAACTCGCGGCTGACCAGTTCGGTGGTCGTCAGAACCGCGATGGCGGCGACGGCGAGCAGTGCGACCAGTACGAAAAGCTGCATGATGGCCGCTGCCGTCGTCGACGCCCCGCCGAGCACCATGCCGACGAACGACCCCGGGATGGTGACCAGGCCGACTGAGCGCGTCTGATCGATGCCCGGGATGAGCGCGGTCGCCGCGGCCGGGCGCACCACCTCCAGCCGTGCGTCGCGCGTGAGGAACCCCAGCGACAGTGCGGCCTCCACCTCACCGTGGCGCGAACGCAGCTCGTCGTGTGCATGCCGCGCCGCCAGTGAGGTCGCGATCATCGCGTTGCCCAGCATGATCCCCGCCGTCGGGATAATCGCGATCCCCTTTGCCGGGACGGCGCCCACCAACACGACCGCCAGCGTCACGACGGCGGTCGGGGCCGCGACGGGCAGCAGGCACAGCAGCGCCGTTTGCAGCGGTGGCCGGGTCCGCCCGGTGATCCGAGTCGCCGACGTCCACGCCGCCACGACGGACATGAAGAGCAGGAACAGCACCGACGCCCACAGGTGCTTGATCACCACCGCCAGGATCGCGGCGAGTGCGGCGAGCTGGACCACCGCCCGGATGACGGCGATGGCGGTCTCGCGACCGTGCCCGCTGGACGCGGCGACATTGACGGCGACGGCGATGCCGGCAAGGACGACGATCACAATGACCAGAGCGGGCCCGATACGGATGAGCGCGTCGCCGAGGTCCACGCGCCCATTCTGTCAGCCGGACCGCTGGGCGTCGCTATCATCGGCAACGGTGAAGGACCGCACACCAAAGGCGGGGAGACTCCCCGCCGCGATGTCGCACCCCGTGCAGGCGGCGGGGGACCGGTGGATGCGCGCCCGCGAGCCGGGCAGCCGGTTCCTGCGACGCCTGCCGCTGCCGGTGCGCAGCCGCGTGAGCCGACTGATGAACTCCGCCTTCCCGATCTTTCAATGCGCGTTGGCCGCCGGGTTGTCGTGGTGGATCGCGACGCAGGTCTTCAGCCATATCGAGCCGTTCTTCGCGCCGATCGCCGCGATCATCTCCCTGGGGCTGTCGCTCAGCAAGCGCTGGCGTAGGTCGATCGAGCTCGTCGGCGGAGTCACGATCGGCGTGCTCATCGGCGATCTTCTGACGCACTCCGTCGGCATGGGCGCTTGGCAGATTGCCGCGGCGGTCTTGGTGGCGATGACCATCGCGGTGTTCCTCGACAACGGCCCGATCATCCCGATGCAGGCCGCATCGTCGGCGGTTCTCGTCGTCGCCGTGCCCGCCATCGGGTCCGGCGTCACCCGCGCGGGTGACGCACTCATCGGTGGGGTCGTCGGCATCCTCGTTGCCGCGCTGTTGCCCACGAACCCGGCCCACCGCGCCCGGTTGGATGCCGCGCGGGTCCTGGCGGCACTTCGGGATAGCTCCGAAAATATGGCCGCGGCGCTGCGTTCAGGCGACGAGGATCGGCTCGGCGCGGTCTTTGCCGACCTGAGCGGTTTGCGCGGTGCCTTGGAGACGATGCGCGCCGACATGCGCGGCGGCCGCGAGGTGAGCGTTATTTCGCCGCTGTACTGGAGCTCCCGGCCGCGGATGGAGCGGATCGCCGACACCGGCGAGCCGATCAGTTCGGCGGTCCGCAACATGATGGTCCTGGCGCGCCGCGTCAACGGGATGGTCTCGCGCGGTGAGCGGGTGCCCGATGCCGTCATCGATCTGATTGCTCAGCTGGGGGTCGGCTACGAGTCGTTGCGCGCCTACATGCTCGCACCGCCCGACGGGGATCCCGACGCTGCCGAAGCGGCGCGGGTTCTGCGCGGCATCGTGCGCCATGCGAGTCCAAAGGTGGTTGCCGACGGTGATCTGTCGACTGTCTCGACGCTGGCCCAGATCCGTTCGCAGCTCATGGACATGTTGATGATCGCCGGGCTGTCGCGGACCTCGGCGGCGGCGCAAATGCGCCCGCGGAGCTGAGCGACGGCGCGAATTGTGCCCCGCGGAATTGAGCGATGGCGCGAATTGCGGCCGCGAACTGAACGTCGGCGCGAATTGCGTCCCTACTGATGGGCCTGGGTTCCACGGCGCGGCGAGCGCGTGTCGCAAACCTGAGGTTGCTCATATGCGGTCTGACGCATAGTTTGGGCGACATGGGGCACTCGCACGACCACTCGCACGTCGGCCCGTCGATCGGCCATCGGCGACTGTGGCCGATGGTTGCGTCCGTCGTCCTGATCGCGGGCTTCTTCGTCGTCGAGCTGGTCGTCGGCATCATCTCGAATTCCTTGGCGCTCATCGCCGACGCCGGTCACATGGCCACCGACGTGGTGGCTCTCCTGATGGGCATGACCGCGCTGCTGATGGCCCGCCATGGCTCGACGACGGCCCGGCGGTCCTTCGGCTGGCACCGCGCCGAGGTCTTCAGCGCGATAGTCAACGCGGTACTGCTGATCGCCGTCGGCGCCTACGTGCTTTACGAGGCCGTCGAGCGCATCGGCAAGGACCCGCACGTGCCGGGCCTCACGCTGATCGTCGTCGCAGTGATCGGCCTTGCCGTAAACGTCGTCGCGATGCTGTTGCTGCGTGCCGACGCGAAAGAGTCGATCGCGGTCCGCGGGGCCTACCTCGAGGTCCTCGCCGACGCCGTCGGCAGCGTCGGCGTCCTCGTCGCCGGCATTTTCGCGCTCATCACCGGATCGGGTTACGCCGACATCGTCGTCGCAGTCCTCATCGCACTGTGGGTGGTGCCGCGCGCGGTCCGGCTGGCGGCCGACGCGCTGCGCATCCTCAACCAGCAGGCGCCCAAGCACGTCGACGTGGACGGCGTAGCCGCACAGTTGGCGCAGATCCCCGGCGTGCGCGACGTCCACGACCTCCATATCTGGACCCTGACCACCGGCATGGACGTTGCGACGGTCCATATCGCCAGTGCCGCTGCCGACGGTGAGTCGGTCCTCGCCCAGGCCCAGGAGATCCTCACCGCGCACGGCCTCGAGCACGCCACGGTGCAGGTGGAGGGCGATACGGGTTGCGGCGACTCCGAGCTCAGCTGGTAGCACCTATTCGGTCGATCTTTACCTCGACGACGTAAAGATCGACCGAGTTAGCGCGACTAGCCCATGACCAACCGCCACGGAATGTGGTGGGGGTAGAAGGTCGAGCGCGGAACAGCACGAGGGGTGAGGATTCCCTCCCGCTCGACGAACACGGCCGAGCCTCCGGTCTGCACGGCGCGGCCGCTGGTCCAGCGCCTCGACAGCCCTCGCCGCGCCACGCGCCCACGGAGCCCGGGGAGTGTGCCCAGTGGTTCGATCTCCACCGCCACGACAGTCCCGTCGAACAGCCGCGTGTCGTCCAGGTAGGACTCGCCCTGCAGCGGTCCGCCGTCGGCACCGACGTGGCGCGCGCGCCCGACGAGGACGGACGCGGCGTCGTCGCGGATCAGGGGGAGCTCCCTAGCAGTACCGGTCTCAGCGAGGCGCTGCGCGGCCGCGCCGACGGGCAGCCGGTGGATCCGCGTCGCGCGGGTGGGTGCAGGAGTCACAAACGCGACGTCGACGTCGAGGCGCTCGCGCACCATCAACCGGGCCAGCACCGCGGCGAGGAAGGCGTCGGGTTCTTCGCACTGCGCGTCGACGATGAGCCGGTCCACACCGTCAGTGCCCAGCGCCTCGTCGACGATGGGCGTCACGGCACCGCGCAACGACAACAGGTCCCACGCGGCCGGTTTCGGCCCAGGCACGACGACGGCAGTCACGCGCAATAGCGTAGTAGCCGGGCAAACCAAGTAGGGTTAGCCCGGATTGTCTGGCGAACAAGGAGTCTGACGGATGCCTGCGATCGTGCTGATCGGCGCCCAATGGGGCGACGAGGGCAAGGGTAAAGCCACCGACCTGCTGGGCGGAAAGCTCTCCTGGGTGGTGCGCTATCAGGGCGGCAACAACGCCGGGCACACGGTGGTCCTGCCCAACGGCGAGAGCTTCGCCCTTCATCTCATCCCGTCGGGCATCCTGACGCCCGGGGTCAAGAACGTGATCGGCAACGGCGTCGTCGTCGACCCGGCCGTGCTCCTGTCGGAATTGGCCGGCCTCGAAGAGCGGGGCGTCGACACGTCCAATCTGCTTCTGTCGGCTGACGCACACCTGCTGATGCCCTATCACGTGGCGATCGACAAGGTCACCGAGCGCTTCCTGGGCAACGCCAAGATCGGCACCACCGGCCGCGGCATCGGCCCCTGCTACCAGGACAAGATCGCGCGCGTGGGCATCCGCGCCGCCGACGTGCTCGACGAGAAGCTGTTCGGCGAGAAGGTCGAGGCGGCGCTGGAGATCAAGAACCAGATCCTCACCAAGATCTACAACCGCAGGGCGCTCGAGCCCGCCGCGGTCACCGACGAGGTGCTGGGCCTGGCCGAGGGCTTCAAGCATCGCATCGCCGACACGCGGCTGCTGCTGAACCAGGCGCTCGAGAGCGGCGAGACGATCCTGCTGGAGGGTTCGCAGGGCACGCTGCTCGACGTCGACCACGGCACCTACCCGTACGTGACGTCGTCCAACCCGACCGCCGGCGGCGCCTCCGTCGGGTCGGGCATCGGCCCGGGCCGCATCACGACCGTCCTCGGGATCCTGAAGGCCTACACCACCCGCGTTGGCTCGGGGCCGTTCCCCACCGAGCTGTTCGATGAGCATGGCGAATACCTGGCCAAGACCGGCGGCGAGGTCGGCGTGACCACCGGGCGCGCCCGGCGCTGCGGCTGGTTCGACGCCGTCATCGGCCGCTACGCGACGCGTGTCAACGGGATCACCGACTACTTCCTCACCAAGCTCGACGTGCTGTCGGGGCTCGACGAGGTGCCGATCTGCGTGGCCTACGAGGTCGACGGGAAGCGCTTCGACGAGATGCCGATGACGCAGGCCGACTTCCACCAGGCGGTCCCCGTCTACGAGACGATGCCCGGGTGGTGGGAGGACATCTCGACCGCCCGCTCTTTCGATGAGCTTCCGCTCAACGCCCAGCGCTACGTGCTGCGCCTGGAGGAACTGTGCGGCGCCTACATCTCGTGCATCGGCGTGGGGCCCGGCCGCGACGAAACGATCGTCCGGCGCGACGTCGCTTGACACACTGCTAAGGGGACGGCTGCCGAGGGCGCAGCGGCGAAGCGAAGGAGGAACTCCGGCGATGCCAATGCTCTCGACGGCCCGCGACTACGGGTCGGTGTTCCTCGGCTCGTCCACCGACAGTCAGCTGACCAAGCGGATCCGTACGCAGGCGCTGATCACGGGGTCGATCCTCGCCGCCAACATCATCGGCGTGGCGGCGGCCATGGTGCTGGTCACCGTCGGCATCCCGGTTCCTTCGGTATTCCAGCCGGGCTTGTGGTGGGTCAACTTCATCCTCGTCCCGGCCTACGTGGTGTTCGCGCTGGCCGTCGGCGTCACCGTCGGCACCTTCACGGTCACCCGGGATCTGCGCTGGGCCATTCGCGGCGAACTCCCGACGGCCCGCGACGCGGTGGTGAGCCGTCGGGCACCGCGCCGACTGATGTGGCTGCAAAGCACCCTGTGGATCGGGGCGATGGTGTTATTCACGCTCCTTTACGCCCGCCACGACGTTCAGTTGATCCCCAAGATCCTCATCGTGCTGGGCTTCAGCGGCGCGGTCGTCGTCGGCATCTCGTCGCTGTTCGTCGAGTTCAGCATGCGTCCGGTAGAAGCTGAACTCATCGCTGCGGGGTACACCGGCGGGCGCCGTCGACGACTGCGCGGCAGGGCGATCTCGGCATGGGCGGTCGGGTCGGGCATCCCCATCGTCGGGATCCTGCTTGTCGCCCTGTTCACCCTGCTGTTCGCCAACATGACCGAAAAGGACATGGCGGTCGGGGTGTTCGTGATCGGCGGGGTCGCGCTCTTCACCGGCCTGTTGCTGACTGTGCTGTCGAACATGAGCGTCGTCGGGCCGGTGCGATCGGTGCAAGAGGGCATGCGCCGGGTCCGCGCCGGTGACAACGACGTCGATCTCGTCGTGTTCGACGGTTCGGAGTTGGGTGATCTGCAGGTCGGGTTCAACACGATGGTCCACGGGCTGCGCGAGCGCGAGCGGATCCAAGACTTGTTCGGCCGCCACGTCGGCCAGGACGTCGCCGCCGCCGCACTGCGCAGCGACCCCGAACTCGGCGGCAGCGAGCAGATCGTCGCGACCATGTTCATCGATGTCATCGGCTCGACGACCCTGGCGATGACCCGCACGCCGACGGAGACGGTGACCATCCTCAACCGCTTCTTCGGCGTGATCGTCGAGGCCGTGGAGGCGAACCAGGGATTGGTGAACAAGTTCGAGGGCGACGCGGTCCTCGCGATCTTCGGTGCGCCGTTGCATCTGCCTGACCCGGCCGGCGCCGCACTCGTCACCGCCCGTCAGATCGCTGCGGCGCTACCGGTGGAGGTGCCCGAGCTCGCTGCCGGCATCGGCGTGGGCTACGGGGCGGCAGTGGCCGGCAACGTCGGCGCGATCGAGCGGTTCGAGTTCACCGTTATCGGCGATCCCGTCAACGAGAGCGCCCGACTGTCAGAGCTGGCCAAGCGCGATCCGCGCCGCCCGCTGGCGTCACAGGTCGCCGTCGCCGCGGCCAATCCGGATGAGGCGGTGCATTGGGAGACGCAGGATGCGGAGGTCCTGCGCGGCCGATCCGAGGCGACCGTCGTCTGCGCCGCCATCGTGTGAGTACTGACCGCTGAGCGGCCCAGTAGAATGACGCGTCATGACTAGTGATTCTCCGGTGGTGCCGTCTGTGGTCGGCACGCCGCTGACCGACTCGGCGGTTCGAGTCCTGCTGCTCGGTGCCGGTGAACTGGGCAAAGAGGTGATCATCGCCTTCCAGCGCCTCGGCGTCGAGGTGATCGCCGTCGATCGCTACGCCGATGCTCCCGGACACCAGGTCGCCCACCACGCCGAGGTCATCGACATGACCGATCCGGCCGCGGTGACCGCGGTCATCGAGAAGTACCGCCCCGACTTCGTCGTCCCGGAGATCGAGGCCATCGCGACCGATGCGCTCGGCGACATCGAGGCCCGCGGTATCAGCCAGGTCGTGCCGTCGGCGTTCGGCGTCACCGCGACGATGAACCGCGAGCGCATCCGGCGCCTCGCCGACGAGCAGCTGGGCATCCCGGTGCCGCCGTACCTGTTCGCCGATTCGCTCGACGAGCTACGCGGTGCGGCCGAGAGCATCGGGTTCCCCTGCGTGGTGAAGCCGATCGTCTCGTCGTCGGGCAAGGGGCAGACGCTGCTGCACGGTCCGCAGGACGTCGAGAAGGCGTGGGAGGCCGCGGCCACCAAGGCACGCGTGGCCAACACGCGAGTCATCGTCGAGGGCTTCGTCGACTTCGACTACGAGGTCACGCTGCTGACCGTCCGCTCGATCGACCCGCGTTCGGGCGCGATCATCACCCAGTTCTGCGCGCCGATCGGCCACCGCCAGCTCGACGGTGACTACGTGGAGAGCTGGCAGCCGCAGCCGATGGAGTCGTATGCGATGGCGTCGGCGACGTCGATCGCGGCCCGGGTCACCGGTGCCCTCGCCGACGGCCAGGAGTTGGGCGGCCGCGGCATCTTCGGCGTCGAGTTGTTCATCAAGGGCGATGACGTCTACTTCTCCGAGGTCAGTCCCCGTCCGCACGATACGGGCCTGGTCACCATGGCCAGCCAGCGGCTCTCGGAGTTCGAGATCCACGCGCGGGCGATCCTGGGCCTGCCGGTGGACGTGACGCTGGCCTCCCCGGGGGCGTCGGCGGTCATCTACGGCCGCCGCGACGACGAGGTGATCGGCTTCGCCAACCTCGCCCAGGCGTTGTCGGTGCCGGAGACGAGTCTGCGGCTGTTCGGCAAGCCGATGGCGACGGCGCGTCGCCGGATGGGCGTCGTCACGGCCACTGCCGACGACATCGAGAGCGCCCGGCACCGGGCCACCGATGCCGCGTCGCTTATCCGCGTCGTGTCCGTTGCCGCACCGGCGGTCGACGACGAGCAGGCAGCCGCCGTTGATTCGGCTGTCAAGCCATCGGCCGACGGGGCGCAGAGCCCGGACGACGAGGCGCGCACGGTGAACCTGCGTCCCGCGACGACGTAGCCGCCAATGCCATTCTGGGGTGAGCTCGTCATCGGGCTGGTCATCGGCATCGGCCTGCTGGGCATCGTCTTCCCGGTGCTGCCGGGCGGGATCATCGTCGGCCTGGCGATCGGCGTGTGGGCGTTCGTGGTCGGCGGTTGGGCGTGGGCGTTCTTCGCCGCCGCGGCCATCGTCATCGCCGCCGCCGAGGTCATCAAGTACTACGTCGCCGGACGCACCCTGAAGTCGGCGGGCGTCCCCAACGTGACGGTCGTCGTCGGCGGAATCGTCGGCATCGTCGGGTTCTTCGTCGTGCCGGTCGTCGGGCTGATCCTCGGATTCATCCTGGGCGCGATGGTCAGCGAGCTCGTGCGCGGGTGGAGCTTCGAGCAGGCCTGGCGGGGCGCAGTGGCCGCGATGAAGGCTGCCGGCGCCAGCATGCTCGTGGAACTCTCTGGCGCACTCATCGCGACGACGATCTGGCTGGTCGGCGCGTTCGTCTTCTGAACTGCGGAGGTCTGCGACCACCCGGTGGTCGCAGACCTCAGCAATCAGCCGCGAGGGGAGTCGGTCAGCCGCGCCGCGGCGACCCGTAGCCGACGATGCCCCGCACCTTCGACAGTCGGTAGCTGTTCACGCTGATTCCGTTGGGCGGCTCATTGCCGCCCAGGGTCGTCACGCGATCACCGTCGACCGCGATCACCGTGTTGGTGTGCTGCTTGAACCGGTTCGGTGGTTCATAGATCACGACGTCGCCGGGCTTGGGCCGGTAGTCGGGACCGTGGAAGCGCCCGACCGATCGGTAGTAGTCGGCCAGCGTTGCGACGCCGGGGATGCGCCAACTGCCGTTGGTCGGGTTGCGCACAGGGGAGCCCGCACGCCGTTGGGTCCAGCTGACGAAGTCGGCGCACCAGGGTTCGCGGATGCCCTCGGTGTAGACCGCGGGCGACTCCGGCGGGTTCTCGTACTGGGCGCGCAGCACGGCGACGATCCGCTGCCGGATCGGCGTGAGACCCGGCTGGGTGGCCGGGAAGACGCGAGCGGCGTCGTGTTTGCCCAGGTTGATGTCACCCTCGGCCGGTCCACAACCGGTCAGGGTTCCCACCGTCAATGCCGCGGCAACGAGTGTGGTGACCCGCAGGCGGTTGGTGCGCAATCGGTTCATGGCACCCGATGATAGTGCGACCGCCGACCTTGGCGGCTCCTGTGAGGTCCCTGCCGGTGCCCTGATCTGCGTAACCGAGGATGGGCGCTCGGGCGACATACTCCGTGAGACGCCCGCAACGGGGCTGTCCTAACCCAAGTACCGCGACTCTCGTCGTCGGAAACTGCAAGGAGACAAAGAAGTCATGCCGAACTCCTCGATCGGCCTGCGCCGAGCCCTGACCACCGCTGCCGCTGCCACCGTGATGGCGGCCTCCGCAGCGGTTGCCACCGCGCCGGCCCACGCCGCCTCGCCGGGCGAACTCGTCATCCGCGGCGGCATCGAATGCCACTTCGGCCAGAAGGGGCAGACCTGGGACAACCTCTGGTACCAGGTCCGCTGGATGACTGTCGTCAACGTCGGCGGGACGACCATGCGCAACGTGAACCTGCAGGAGGTCGGCGGCCCGCGCGTGACCGTTGCCGAGCTCAAGCCCGGCAAGTCGATGTCGAAGTGGAACACCAAGACCCGCCGCTGGCAGCGTCCGATCGAGACGCGCTGGCCCGGCTGTGTCCCGACGTCGATCAGCGGCTACACCTGGGCCGACACCTACGAGGACCTGGGCAACAACTTCGGTTACTGGAGCAGCAACATCGACCGCCCCGCGAACCCGCGGATCCCCGCGCC
>CAZVVS010000124.1:0-12704 GCA_964630585.1 uncultured Gordonia sp. | reverse complement strand
GGCAAGGCGATCGGCGCCCTGGTCGTGTCGATCCTGCGGTTCCGTCTGTCCATCACCGAGACGCTGAACCAGATCGTATTCATCGGCCGGGTGAGCACCGGGCCGTCGTTGCTGCTGATGATCCCGGTCGGCGTCTTCATCGCGGTGTCGGTCGGCGAGCTCGCCGGGCGTATCGGTGCGGGCGGATACTCGGGCGCGGTCGTCGCCTTCGTCATCGTCGGGCAGGCGGCAGCACTGGTGTGCGCCCTGATGATGGCCGGTGTCGCGGGGTCGGCGATCTGCACCGATCTCGGCTCGCGCAAGATCCGCGAAGAGATCGACGCCATGGAGGTGATGGGCCTCAACGTCATCGAGCGGCTCGTCGCGCCGCGGATCGCCGCGGCCATCGTCGTCTCGCTCGTGTTGTGCTCACTGATCACGGTCACCGGCGTCGGGGCGTGCTACGCGTACCACATCTACGTCCAGCACCTACCCGCCGGCGCATTCATGTCGACGTTCAGCCAGTACGGGCGGATGTCCGACTTCGTCATGGCGCTCGTCAAGGCGACGATGTTCGCGCTCCTGTCGACCATTGTCGCGACGTTCAAGGGACTGCACGCCCGCGGCGGGCCCAGCGGCGTCGCGGACGCGGTCAACGAGGCCGTGGTCATCGCATTCGCGCTGGTGTTCATCTTCAACACGATCCTGTCGCAGGTGTACACGGTGATCGTGCCAGCGGTGGGGGCGTACTGACATGGTCGCGACTACAGATGTGCGCCGCCGCTCGGCGCTGCGCTACCGCACGCGGGTGGCCCCGCTGGTCGACCAGACCGTCCGCTTCGGCGAGTACGTCACCTTCGTCTTCCGTGCGGTCGCCGCGATTCCATACACGCTGGTCCACTACCGCAAGCACGTCATCCGCCAGATCGCCGACATGACGTTCGGGACCAAATCCCTGCTCTCGGGCGGCGGGACCATGGGCATCGTGCTGGCGATGTCGCTGGCCGCGGCCATGATGCTCGGCGTCGAGACGTATCGCGGACTCCAACTGGTCGGTATGACGTCGCTGTCGGGCATGCTCGCGGCCATTGCCAACACGCGGGAACTGGCGCCGGTCGTCGTTGCCATCGCCCTCGCGGCCAAGGTCGGAACCGGCTTCACCGCCCAGATCGGCGCGATGCGGATCTCCGACGAAATCGCCGCGCTCGACGTGATGGCGATCCGCTCAATCCCATTCCTGGCGACGACGCGGATGATCGCGGCGATGGTCTGTGTGCTCCCGATCTACATGATCGGCCTGCTCGCCAGCTACATCGCCACCCGCGCCGTCGTGGTCTGGTACAACGGCGAGTCCTCGGGCACCTACGACTACTTCTTCCACCTGGCCCTCACCCCGACCGACCTGCTCTATTCGGCGATCAAGGCGGTTGTCTTCGCCGCGATCGTGACCCTGGTGCACTGCTCCTACGGCTATTTCGCCAGCGGCGGTCCCGAAGGCGTCGGCCAGGCGGCCGGGCGGGCGTTGCGCACGTCGATCCTGGCGATCGGGATCTTCGACGTCATCTTCACCTTCGGCCTGTGGGGCCTCGTCCCGCAGATCCCGGGATTGGGGTTGTAGTCGATGACGGTCATGCTCCCCGGCAAAACGGTGTCGCGCACCCGGTATGCGCTGCGTGCCATCGCAGCGGTCCTGGTGATCGCCGTCTTCTCGCTGTGGATGGTGTCGCGCAGCACCGGCTCGTTCTCCGCCAACCCGTCGGTGTATGCGCAGGTGCCGGTCTCGGTGGGCCTCATCACCGCCGGTGCTCCGGTCCGCTACCACGGCGTCAAAGTGGGGGAGATCGGCTCGATCAAGGCGGGCACGACGTCGTCGCAGGTCGGGCTGACCATCGACCGCGACGCGATCGACAAGATCCCGTCGACGGTCATGGTCCGGGTCTTGCCGCGTACCTTCTTCGGCGACATCTACGTGCAACTCACCCCTACGCCGGGTTCGGCGCCCGAATCAGCCCCCGCGCTGACCCCCGGTGCCCAGATCGCGGTCGACAGCGGGCCCGACGCGATCAACCTGTACAACATCTTCGCCAAGCTGTCGGCGCTCATCGCAGAGATCAAGCCCGACGAGGTGAACGTCGCCCTCGCCGCCGTCGACAAGGCGATCGGCGGCCGAGGGGCCGAGCTCGGAATGATGATCGACGACTGGTGGAGTGCCTCGCAGGAGCTCGAGTCGACGATCAACCGGTTCGTCGACGCCACGCCGACGTTCGCGCGCGTGGCCGAGTCGCTCAAGCGCGCCACGCCGGCCATGATGGACACCCTCGCCTCGGTGGCCAGCATCTCCCGCGGAATCGTCGACCACGCTGATTCGCTCGCCGACTTCTTCACCTCGGCCAGCGGTTACCTGGGCTCGGTCGGCCCGTTCGTGGCCAAGCAGCGCAAGAACCTGATCACCATCGTCGACTCCACCGGGATCATCCTGGGCACCGTTGCCGACAATCCCTCGGGGATCACCCGGACGGTGCTCGAAGCGAGCAAGTTCGGCAAGGCGGGCACCATCCTGTTCTCGTCGGGCCGCTTCAACATCACCGCGGTGCCCACCTTTTCCCAGCCGCAACCGTATTCGGCGGCTGATTGCCCGACCTACGGGTCGATGCGCGGCGCCCAGTGCTTCGGTAAGCGGTCTCTGTGGGGCAGCGGGTCACCGCGCGATGCCGGCCAGGGCAACGGGACGATCCTGCACCCGGCGAAGCCACGGGTGGCACCCGCGAGTAGCACCGACCCGGCCGTGATCGACGGCACCGCCGAGGCGAGCTCCCTGCGGGGCCTGGAAGGCGTGGTAACCGGTACTGCCGGAAAGCCCGGCACCACCGCCTCCGGGCGGCCCAACCCGGCGACGACGATGATGCTCGGACCGATGGTCCGTGGCGCGGAGGTGAGTGTCCGATGACTCGGCTGTCGGTTTCGACGGTGATCAAGGCGGCGCTGTTCGTCGTCATCGGCGTCGTCGCGTTCTCGCTGATGAGCAACACGCTGCGGTCCCCGGTGCGCGGCGCGACCTCCGACTACATCGTCAACTTCGGCGACGTCGAGGGCCTCGTGGCGGGCAACCCGGTCAAGATTTCCGGGGTCCGCGTCGGTCGCGTCGCCGACATCGACCTCGTCCCGCAGGAGGACGGGACCGCCCGCGCCCGCGTGAAGGTGAAGATCGAACGGTCCCAACCGGTGCCCGAACACGTGCACGCGGCGGTCCGCTACGGCGACATGCTCGGGGCCCGTTACATCGCGCTGTCCGACGCGGGGCCCGATGCGCCCCGACGAGCCGGCAACGAGATCCCGGTCACGGCCACCACCGGTCCGGTCAATCTGACCGCACTGATGAACGGGTTCGCGCCGCTGTTCTCCGCACTCGACCCCAAGCAGGTCAACGACCTGGCACAGGGATTCGTCGATACGTTCGCCGGACGCACCAAGTCGGTGCACCTGCTGTTGCGCCAGATCGCCTCGATGGGGCAGAACCTGTCCGCCAACGGGGCGGTCTTCGGTCGGCTCGTCGCCAATCTGAACACGCTGATGTCGACGGCGGACATGCGCAGCGCACAGCTCACCGAACTGTTCAACGGGCTGGGCCAGCTGACGTCGGCGGTCGTCGGCGGTGACGGTCAGTTGACCGCGCTGCTGGATTCCGGTGATCGTGCGGTGGCCTCGCTGGCCCAGATGATGACGACCGCCGGCGACTCGTTCGCCAGGTCGTTGACCGGGTTGCGCGGAGTGACGAAGTCGTGGATGGCGAACACACCGGCCTTCGAGACCTTCCTCGACCGCTTCCCGGTGATGGCCGACCGCATCAACCACAGTGGGCGCTACGGGGGCTTCATGATGCTCTACCTCTGCAACTTCACGCTCAAGGCGTGGGACCTCGAGGCGAACATCTTCGGTCCGCTGCACTCGCCGGTGTGCCGGTAGGGGGGGTGGCGCAGCAATGTTCCTAGTCCGACTCATCGACGTCTTCGTCGGCGTCTTGGAGTTCATCTTCAAATCCGACAAGCGCGGCCAAGGCGCGTCGCCGGCGGTCCTGGGCACCGCCGGGATCGTCACCCTCGTCACTCTGATGCTGCTGGCCACCGGCCTGCCGCAGTGGCGCTACCTGGCCCGCACCGACTCGTATTCAGCTGAGCTGGCCAATGCCGCCGGCCTGACGACTGCCGACCCGGTCGTCATCGCAGGTGTTCCGGCTGGGCGGATCGAGGCCATCCGACTGGCCGGCGATCGGGTCCGCGTCGAGTTCCGCTTGGACCGCAAGCAGCCGCTGGGCGATCAGACCCGGGCTACGGTGCGACTGCGCACCGTGCTGGGAAAGCGCTTCTTCGAGGTGGTCCCGGCGGGCCGGGCGAGCCACAGCCGCACGATCCCGCTGGCCCGTACCGACTCGCCGTACACGCTCGACGACGTCTCCTCCGACGCGGTGCGCTCCTCGAACGAGGTGGACCCGACGGTGGTGCGGGCGATGCTGACCGCGATGGAGTCGATGGTGCCGAATCCGGATGACCTCTCGGGGGCGCTCGCGGGCGCGGGCGGTGCCGCGCTGGCGATCTCCGGGACGGGCGACCAAATCGACCAACTGCTACGGATGTCCAAGCGCCTGGCGCAAGTCGGTGCGGCGCAGTCGGATTCCATCGCCACCGCGATGTCGAACACGCAGACCATCGTCCAAACACTGGTCGTGCGCCGCTACGTGTTGACGAGGCTCGCCGACAACCTGCGCCTCGTTCTGGCGAAGATGGCGCAGACGTTCCCCACCATTCCGATGGGGGAGCTGACGACCAACATCGTCAACGTGACCGGCACGTTGAAGAACAACGCCGCAACGATCGACCAGATCCTCAAGAAGCTCCCGCCGTCAATGCGGACGATCACCGACGCCACCGGCAACGGCAACTGGGCCGACGTCGTATCACCGTCGGTCGTGATCCCCGACGGCCTGTTGTGCGTGCTCGGAACGATGCAGGGGTGTAGCTGATGGCTTTTCGTCAAGTCCGTGAAGTCCGGGTGCGCAAGCGCTACGGCGGCAAGGTCATGACCGTGCTGCTGCTGGTGGCCGCCCTGGTCTACAGCAGCTGGTACTTCCTGCTGCGCGACCCGCAGATCCGTACCGTCGGTGCCGACTTCGCGTTTGTGAACGGGCTGTACACCGGTTCCAAGGTGACCATCCTGGGTGTCCCGGTCGGGCGGGTGGAAGAACTCACGCCCAAGGGTGACCACGTGCACGTCCGGATGACGCTGCCACGCGACATCGACTTGCCGGCCGAGGTGGGCGCGTACGTGCTCAACCCGTCGGTCATCAGCGACCGCCACCTGGAACTGGCGCCGGTGTACACCGCGGGGCCGAAGTTCCCGCAGGACGGCACGATCCCGCGCGAGCGGACCAAAGCGCCGATCAGCTTCGACCAGCTGATGGGCAGCCTGGGCACCCTCACCAAGATCCTCGGGCCCAGCGACGCTCCCGGTGCCACCGACGTGGGGACGCTTCTGAACCGGACGGCGCAGGCGTGGCAGGGCAAGGGGACCGATTTCAACCAGGCTCTTACCGAGTTGTCGGTGGCCAGCGGAGTGTTCGGTGCGCGTGCCGATGACATCGGCGGACTCATCACCAGCCTCAACCAGCTGATGACGACGTTCCAGGCCAAGCAGGTGTCGCTGGACGGTCTCATCCGGTCGATGGGCGATCTGTCGGCACAGTGGCAGGCGGCCAACCAGGATGTCGCCACGCCGATCAAGGACTTGCGCACCGTGTTCGACCAGATCAACGGATTCGTGATGGCGCATGGCAACGACGTCGGGACGGTCGCGGCCAACCTCGACGAGCTGGGCAAGGTCCTCGTCGCCAATCGCGCCGGGTTCGCCGAGTTCATGGATCTGGCGCCGCTGATGTTGCAGAACCTCTCGAGCACGATCGGACCCGACCGCCGTGGCCGGATCCGGCTGAACGTGTCGACGACTCTGACCCAGTTCAAGACCCTGAAGCCGCTGTGCGATCGGTTCCCGATGCCGCTGTGCATCGGTGCCGGGTTGACCAATCCGATCGGCTTCCCCATCTCCAGTTCCGATCCGCTGGGCATCGTCTCGGCGATCACCGGCGGCCAGTTGCCCCCCAAGCCGGGACAGCCGCGATGAGCGCGCACGGCTGGCGGCTGATCGTCGCGGCACTCGGGGGCATGCTCCTGCTGAGCGGCTGCGGGGTCGGGCTGCAGGACCTGCCGGTCGGTGGCGCGCGCAACACCATCGACGTCGTCGCGCAGGTTGATACCGCCGACGGCGTGGTCGACGGTGCCGACGTGATCTCCGGCCAGCAGGTGATCGGTCGGGTCACCGACGTCGCGCTGCGCGCCGGGCGGCCGGAATTGACCCTGTCGCTGGACAAGACCGCCGATCTGCCGCAGAACGTCACCGCGACGGTCGAGATCCCGTCCGCACTGGGCACGCCGTTCCTGCGGCTGCAGAGCCCACCGTCGCCGCAGGGCCGCTTGCAGGCGGGGGCGATGATCCCGGCGGACCGGACGTCGGTCGGCCCGCAGGTGGAGGGCACCCTCGCCGCCATGGGCAACGTCCTGTCGGGCAGTGGCATGACCCAGTTGCAATCGGTTATGGCCAGCCTCAACACGGCGTTCGCGAACCGCTCCGACAAGGTCGCCGATCTGATCGCCACCCTCAATCGGCTGCTGGCCCGCTCGTCGCACTACAACGCCGACTTCAACCGGGCGATGCGCGCAGCTGCCGACGCGACCGCGCTGATGGCCTCGCGCCAGCAGCAGGTCGAGGCCTTCCTAGGCGAAACACCGCGTGCGGTATCGGTGCTGGCCGGACAGCGCGACCGGATCGCGGCGCTGATGACGCAGACGACGAACCTCGCCACCAACCTCGACGCCATCACCCGCGGCCGTCAGGACCGGCTCAACGCGCTGGTGCCCGACGCGGCCAAGCTCGTCGACTCGCTGGCCGCGTTCAACTCCGGCGTCGGCGCCACGCTGGCGAACATGAACTCCTTCATGGCGAACTTCTCGCGTGCCATCCGCGGCGACTACCTGGTCTTCGACGGTGCGCTGGACATCCCGGGCGGCATCGACAAGATCATCACCGGCGGATTGCTGGGTTCCGGTCAGCCGTTGCCGACGCCGGGAGAGATCGGCGACATCCTCTCCGGTGGCCTCTGGCGCGATCGCACCCATCCCGCCCCGGCCACCCGACCCAAGAAGAGGGGACCGCGATGAAGCTGACCGACCGCCTTCCGACGGGCATGCTGCAGTTCCTGATCTTCCTGGCCGTGTCGGCCATCGTCATCCCGGTGGGGATCAACTACATCGCCGGACCGGAGGGTTTCGGCGCCAAGCTGCGCCTGCACGCCCAAATGCAGAACGCCTTCGGTCTGACCGCGGGTACGGGCGTGACACTGCGCGGCGTCGACGTGGGCACGGTCTCCTCGAGTTCGCTGGACCCCGACGGGGCCGGTGCTCGGGTCGACCTGGTGCTGCGCGGTGGCACCAGGGTGCCCGCGGACTCGTTCCTGCAGATCACGATGGCGTCGATGGCCGGCATCCAGAGCGTCGACATCATCCCCAGCAGCGACGATGGACCGTACCTGTCCGACGGTGACTCGATCGCTGCGCCGGCCGACAAGCAGCCGCTGCAGATGGACCAAATCATCGGCGAGGCCGCGAAGGTCCTCGAGACCTTCCACGGCGGATCGGTGGCGACGATCGGCGCCGAGCTTTACCGGGCGTTCGGTTCCGACGGGGAGCCGCTGGCCAAGCTGGTGGCCAATTCGTCGGCGCTGGCGAAACTGGTCGCGACCAATGCACCAATGCTGCGCGGGATCCTCACCGAATGGCTCGACGTGCTCGACGCCATGGGCGCGACGACCGGAACCTTCGAATCAGGGATGGCCTCGGCGGCGTCGTTCACCGATCAGCTTGACGCCAACCAGCCGACGTTCGTCTATCTGCTCGACCGCTCGCCGCGCGCGTTGACCCGCGCCCAGCAGCTATTCGACAAGTACCGCGGCACGTTCGGTGGAGTGCTGGCAAACCTCGTCGTCGTCGAGCCGATCATCAGCGACCGCAGCGCCTCGCTGCAGACCGGGCTCAAGGCCATTCCCCAGGGCCTGATCGACCTCCGGTCCATCGTCAAGGGCAACCGTGCGGACTTCGCGTTGATCGCCACGCAGGGGCCGGTGTGCATGTTCTACGACGAACCGCGGCGCGCGGTCGGCGATCTATCGCCGTCGGCGCCGAACCTGGTGCGCTACTGCCCGCCCGGCGACGGGTTCGGCCAGCGCGGCGCCATCAACGCACCGCGGCCCAACAACCTGGGCACCCGGGACTGGCGTTCGCCGGGTGCGCCGTCGGGGCCGCCGACGGTCACCGACCCGGCGCTGATCCCCAACGGCGCCGAACTCCTCCAGATGTGGGAACAACTCCTCGAAAGGACCCGAAATGGCAACTGAGACGCTTGCTGCGCACACCACCGAAACCCCCGACGAGGCCCTCGTGGCCGAGACCACCGACACCGCCGAGACCGTTGAGGTGAAGCGCCGCGCCACCGCGGTGCGCTCGGCACCGGCCAAGCGCCGTGCCACCACCTCCGATTCGGGTACCGGCACGCCCCGCGCTGCGTCGAAGGCGGTGTCGTCGGGCGGCCCGAACCGTAAGAATGCGCTGCTCGCCGCGGTGATCGCGCTGCTGGTTGCCGCAACCGGATTCTTCGGGTACCACTACTTCACCGGTGCCGACCGGGCCGACAACCCGCAAACGCGCGCCGAGGTGGTCTCGGTCGCCAACGACTACGCGACGAAGCTGTCCAGCTTCGACTACCGGGATCTGAACAAGAACCGCAAGTCGATCACGTCGATGTCGACGGCCGACTTCGGGAAGAAGTACGACGAGATGGTCAAGGCCCTGACGGAGATCGTCTCCAACGGCAAGGGGGTCGCCACCGCGGAGGTGACGAACTCGGCCGTGGAGTCGATCAACGGCGACAAAGCCACCGTCATCGCATTCGTCAACCAGAAGGCGCGCAACGTCGTCGCCCCCGACGGGAAGAACCAGCCGTACCGGATGGTCGTGAAGCTGGTGCGGACCGACGGCACGTGGCTCGTCGACGACGTGCAAACCGTTTAGCCGTAGAGCATTGTGGAAGGAACAAGGAGCACCATGACGATCAGCAACCATCGGATCAGCTCGGACTACCACGAGTTGACCACGGGCAGCAGCGCACTGGCGCCGGACGGCCAACCGTCGATGACGGGGGGTCACACGTTCAAGTACACCCCCGACCTCGAGTCGACGGTGCCGGAGCTGCGGACTTCTGATACGCGCATCGAGATCACCACCCGCCGTCGCCGCCTCACCAGCCTGCGCAAACCGGCGCAGATCTCCGAGGCCATCGATTTCTGGTCGTTGGCCGGAGCTGCGGCGAATGTCGTGATGCAGCTCGGGTGGCCTGAAGTCGCATACGGCGTGATGGAGAGCAAGGTCGAATCCGGGTCGCTGATGAAGCACCCGTGGAAGCGGGCGCGCACCACCTCCCAGTATCTCGCCGTCGCCGTTCTCGGTACCGACGAGGAGAAGGAAGCCTTCCGCGAGGCCGTCAATTCCGCGCACCGCCACGTCAAGTCCGACGACCGGAGCCCGGTCAAGTACAACGCGTTCAACCGTGAGCTACAGCTGTGGGTCGCGGCGTGTCTGTTCATCGGCGTCGAGGACAGTCACCAGCTGCTGCACGGTGTGATGAGCGACGAGGACTCCGAGGAGTTCTACCAGTCGGCGAAGACGCTCGGCACGACGCTCCAAGTCCCCGACGACATGTGGCCGGCGACCCGCAAGGACTTCGACCACTACTGGAACGTGGCGTGCCAACGGGTCGTCATCGACGACACGACGTGCGAGTTCCTCAACGACCTCGTCGACCTGAAGATGATCAACCCGCTGATCCGGTTGCCGTTCGTGAACCTGTTGCGCTTCCTGACCATCGGCTTTCTGCCACCGCTGTTCCATCGGCAGTTGGGCCTGGAATGGACCGAGGACGATCGTCGCCGGTTCCAGCACCTGTTCACATTCGTCTCGATCGTGAACAAGTTCCTGCCGAGGTTCCTCCGCCAGGGCGCCACCCGCGTTCTCATGAAGGACTTGAAGTTCCGGATGAAGCACCAGCGGGACATGATCTAAGACCTCCGGGCCGGCAGGGCGTTCGAGGGGTGCGCCCCGCCGGCCCGGACATTTCGACAAGCGCAATTGCGGGTGCGTGGAAAGGAAAGGATGACCATGGCGAGGGCAAACCTGCGCAGAACACAGCTGACCGACGAGGTCGCCTCGGACCTGCGAGACCGGATCCTCACCGGGCAGATCCGTCCCGGGGAATTCATCCGCCTCGATGAGGTGGCGGCCCAACTCGGGTGCAGCGTGACACCGGTGCGTGAGGCGCTGGTCACCCTGCGCGGCGAGGGACTGGTCAAGTCGTCGCCGCACCGCGGATTCATCGTCGACGAGCTCAAGCGCAGCGACATCGTCGACATCTTCTGGATGCAGTCGCAACTTTCCGCGCGGCTGGCCGTGCACGCGGCGGCGAATCCGGACCTGCCGGCCTATCTCGCCGATCTCACCGCGATCGTCGACGAGCTCGAGGATGCTCTGGCCGCTGGTGACAGCCGTCGGATCATGGACAGCGAGTACCGCTTCCACCGGGCCATCCATCTGGCGGCCGACAGCAAGAAGCTCGCCTGGTTCCTGGTCGCCGCAACGAGGTACACGCCCTACAGCCTCTACAGTGAGGACCGCGAGTGGGGGGCGCAGGCGGTGGAGAGCCACCGCCGGTTGATCGGCCACCTCGCGCGGGGGGATTCCGAGGCGATCACCGCCGAGATCCACAGCCGTTTCGTCGATGCTCGCGAACGACTGATCCGGGAGCTCGAACTGCGCGGTTTCTGGGAGGATGCGCCCTCACCGGCCGCAGAATCGGCCACCGCCTAGTGCGCGGCGTGTCGGCGCCGACATGCCGTACATAGGTTGAGACGACACCCGGGATAGATGGCAGACTAGATCAGTGCCCGAATACATGAGCTATGAGGAGTTTGGCCGGCGGTTCTTCGAACTGGCCGTCACCGAGCCGCGCGTCGGGGCAGCATTCGCCTCGATCGCAGGCGAGAGCTTCGACGTCGGACCGCTGCCAACCGGACCGGGCGGAGTCGTGAAAGTCTTGGCCCGGGTCAAGATCGACGAGCCGGGCATCACGCGCTCGGTTGAGGATTTGATCCGGTTCACCGTGCAGATCCCGCTGCGGATCAACATCGAGATCGACCTGAAGCTCGATCGGCTGCGCTACGACGTCGACGGATTGATCACCCTGCCGCTGACGGTTCACGCCGTCGAGCCGCTGCAGATCCACTTCGACGTCGACCCGCCCAAACCGGGCGACGTGCATGTCGACGTCGCATCGCGCAATATGCGCGCGGAACTGGTCCGGAACCTGGCCCAGGTTGACGACGAGGTGCGCCGCGTCATCGCCAAGCAGGTCGCCGAGGAGATCAACAAGCCCGAGGTCCGCGCCGCGCGCATCATCGACGTCGACGCGCAGCTGGCTGCCGCTATGGACCCGAAGTCGGTGGGCGAAGGAGAGGAAGAGCCCACCGACATCGAGGTCGTCGTGGTCGACGAGGACGAGCGCGCCTACGAGGGCCGCGTCTGACGGTCAGGACTGGTTGGCAGCCTCGTTCTCGGCGATGGCCTTGTCGATATCGAGGTCGCGGATGCGGCCGATGAGGTCCTCCAGTGCTTCCGGTGGCAGCGAGCCGGGCTGGTTGAACACCATGTAGCCCTTCTTGAACGCCATCACCGTCGGGATCGACCGGATGTTGGCAGCTGCGGCGAGGTCCTGCTCGGCCTCGGTGTCGACCTTGGCGAACACAATGTCACCGTGCTTCTCCGAGATGCGCTCGTAGATGGGGGCGAACTGTCGGCACGGGCCGCACCAGGAGGCCCAGAAGTCGACCAGCACGATCTCGTTGTCGGTGATCGTCTGATCGAATGCCGCTGCGGTCAGGTTTGTGGTTGCCATGACTCGTTCAACGCGTTCAGTGGTCGATCTGTTCCGTTCGCTACCGGTTCCGCCGTGCGAGCACCCGCGCTACGAGGGTGCGACGCGTGGACCAGTCGGCGGCGGCGAAGGTCGCGGCCATGGCGCGCACCACGCCGGCCAGGTCGTCGCGCGAGCCGAGGTAGGCGCGCTGGACTGCCTGGTCAGCGCTGAAGAACGCGGTGAAGAAGCGTTCGGTGCCGGAGGCGTCGAGGTCGGCGAGCACCGCCAACCCGCGGTGGCGCAGCCGGTACACCGCCCGGGCCCGATGCGGCCACAGCGCCGACCGGGGGTCGTGCCCGGTGATGATTGCCTCGACGACGGTGTCGGCACATCGCAGTGACGCGGCAAGACTGTACCCGGTCGCGGGGTGCATGAGCCCACCGGCGGCGCCGAACCGCAGCGGCTGACCGTCGTCAATCCACGGCGGGCGCTGATCGTCGGTGAGGGGGAAGTCGACCACCTCGACCCGGTCGGCCTCCGGGTCGCCGCTCCAACCCGACGGGGCGCCGCGGTCGACCCACCGTCGCGCCAGCTCGGCCACCGGGGGCGCACTACCGGCCAGGAAGGTCTCTTCGACGAGGAAACGCCCGTCGCCCAACGGC
>CAZVVS010000123.1:0-12767 GCA_964630585.1 uncultured Gordonia sp. | reverse complement strand
CACTGATGCTTCACGGCCACCTCGACGTCGACAAATCCCTCGACGCCCTCGTCGTTCTCTGGGGCGGGCTCGCGCCGACCAAAGAAGCCCCCTGAACTGCGCTGACTCCACCCGCTCCTAGAAGCGTCACCACCACCCAATCGCGAGCCGCTCATGTAGCGACCCACGGCGCCACCAACGCAAGAAGTTGCTCGAGGCTCACTTCGCCTCCGGTTAGCGGTCCTCAGTCGGCTTCCTCGGCGCCGCCGGCGTCCTTCTGGACGGTGGTCGTCTGGACAGCAGCGCCTTGGGCGCTCACCTCGAGGGGGCCTTGGTCACGCGGAACGTCGCGCTCGACGCCGCTCCTTGCGTGGCGGGCAACAGATTGGTGGGGGGTCGTTCAACTCACAACGACAGCGGGTGGGCCGCCCAGACCTCCTGTTGCGCTGCCTTGCACGCCTCGGCGGCGTCCCAAGATGACGGCCGTGCGCCTTCGTGGACTGCCTTGTTCCGTGGGTTGACCACCAAGGCGCGCAGATTGTCAGCGCGGGCTTGCGACAGCGCGCCCGACTTCTCGAGGGCGCGAAGAAGGCCGCCGAGCATTCGAGGCTTCTCTCCGCGCGGGATGCCTCCCCGATCGGCGACTGCCGTGAGGGCCACCTCGGTTGCGGTGGCTGCGTCGATGAGCGCCCGGCGGGGCTGATCCCGATACCACGCGGCGCGGGCATCGCGCAGCAGCAAGTGCGCAAGCGGCGGCTGTTCGGATCTGCCAGCTGCCTCGATCGCGTGGCCGACCAGGGCGCGAGTCGCGGGTGTGGGCCATTCGCTGTCAAGACGAACGATGCCGCCATGCCCAAGCCGCTCCCCGGTCGGCCGGAATGTGGCGATGCCGGCCCCTTCGATGTGTGCGGTCCATCGCGGGCGCTCGTGATCGAGATCCTGCAGGGTGAGGATCTCGATCCACGAACGGAAGACGTGGTGCCAGGACCTGGCCGCCCGGAACATCTCGTCACTGAGCCGTGACACCAGCCCGTCGCCGACACCCACCCTCGCCGGTCCGAGTTCACCGGCGAGCCCAGTGACGCAGATCAGAAGCCGTCGGATCTCAACCTGGCCGTCCTCGACGTTCAAGGGCGAACCGCATTCGCCCCAGTCGGCGAGAATCCTTCCCGTCCCGGATGGCGCTGGCTCGCCGGAACTCCCTGCCATTGACACGGAGAGGTCATCGGCGTCGAGCTCAGGATCTTCGTCCTGCCGACCGGGCACGCGGACAAGGGCAGCCGCTGCGCCGAAGCTCGTGCCCACCTCAAGGCCCAGCACAGAGCGTTCCGCAGTGATCGGGAGCGGGAGCCGGTAGGCCGCGAACAAGACCGGGCTCGGTCCCGGCGACCCTTCGCCTGCCCAGTCTGAACCTCCCGCTGGCATCGATGCCTCCTGGGCGGTCACGTGTTCGGTGGCACGTCGTCGGGGATGTCGACATCGAGGCGAGCGCGCGGCACGCCGAGCTGGCCGCCGATCGCGTCGAGCTCGCTCTCCGCGTCGCGGCCAGGCCCCGTCAGTATCCGCAACCCGATCGGTGACCCATCGACGAGAACGTCGCTCCAACGATGGTTGGCCGAGCCACCGAAGCCCACGCCGTGGGAATGCAGCTCGAAGTCAATAGCAGCACCCGTGAGCGCCGACGCGACTTGATCGAGAACCTGGCGTTGGGCGTCCCCGTCTAGCGATCCCAGGACCTCGACCTCGACGACCTCCTTCCCGTCGTCGGTGGTCTCGACGCGCGCCGCAACGGCGAGGCCGGCGCCGTCGAGGGCGGCGCGTGCCAAGCCGGCGTCGGTTCGGTCAACCCGCACCCCCGCACGAAAGAAGTCAGCCATGCCCTCAAGGCTAACGACAGCTCTGTAGTTCCTCGCCCGGAAACCCCCATCCTTACCCCCTGGGAACCTTCTGGTGCGCAAGCGCTCGGCGTTCCTGTCAGTGGGCATCGCTACCCTCAAGTCACAGTCCTGTAATTCATCCACAGGGTTGTGGAAATAGTGTGTGTACAACCGGACTCCCGAGGAGGAGCCATGCCCAAGCCAGACGACCCCGGACGACCGGACGAGCATCCCGGTCAGGGTCCGCCACCGGATCGACCGGGTCCACCCCCGGACCGCCCCCGTCCACCCAAGCCGCCGCGGCCACCGAAGGACCGCCCGGTCGGGTGACGTTGCTTCGTCCCTGGTGGGAGCTCTACCCCGGGGTGCTCGACGAGGAAGAGACCGACCTCGAGCGCCTCGCGGGCCGGGCGCCTGCGCTGAACAGGGAGTTGCTGGAGCGGGCGCAGATCCGCGAGTACGACACCCTCTGTCGCGTTGGGGGCGAGACGTTCGAGCTGACGGTCACCTTCGCCGATCTCCATCCATTCTTTCGACCAGAGGTCTCGACGAAACGGCCTCTTGGCAGTCACCAGCATCCCTTCACTGGAGACCTCTGCCTGCTCCAAGGCGGCACCTGGCATTGGGATGTGCGCGAGACCGCCGCGCAGCTGATCGAGATCCAGCTGCCGCGCCTGCTCAGTGACGTGCGTCCGGCGCCGGAGGCGTCGGCGGCGTGAGCGACCAGCCGCCAGCTGAACACGTCGAGCCCTACGTCAACTACTACGGCTATGTCCCGGAGACGGCCGTACGGGTCGACGGCGCGTGGGCAGACCTGACCGAGGCCGACAGCGGGATCTTGGTTGTCGGACTTGATCAGCCGGTGCACCCGCAGACGATGCGGGCGACGGTGCTGGAAGTGCTAGACACAGAGGGGGCGCCGTTGCGACAGGCCGACGATGCCATCCGTCAGGGGTATCCGCAGAAGATCCGGGGTCGGTGGTGTCGATTGCCGGAGCGACCCGGCGACGACGGTGCCGGCCCGGCACTGGACGCGGCGGTCGCGACCGATAGCAGCCTGGCTGTCTCAGCCCCGCAACCGGTCGGCGGTGGCCACGAGTTGGACGTCGCAGGTGTGGTGTTCACCGACAACCTGCGGCCCGGCGTCGAAAGCGACGCCTGGATGTTCATCGTCCGCGGTCACGGCCCGCCGCCCCCCACCGGCGGCGACCGTCGCCGACGCGGCGGACGAGTCACACCGCCCCGCACGCGGATTGGGCCCTATCTGGCGCGCGCCTACCGAGCCGGACGATCCGACATCGCGGACCGGGTCCCCAACCTGGCTCCGCTGCGCCAGAAGAAGGTGCTGGTGATCGGCACCGGCGGGCTCGGCGCCCCAAGCGCGATCGAGTTCGCCAAGGCCGGCATCGGCACGCTGTGGCTGGTCGAGTTCGACGCCGTCGAGCCTGGCAACGCCCCCCGCTGGCCGCTCGGCTACCAGGCAATCGGCCAGCACAAGCTGGGTGCGATCGGCAACCTCATCCGGTCACAATGGCCCTACACGCAGGTAGAGCTGTCCTCGTGGCGGATCGGAATGGTCCGCGGCGGCGATGAGGTCCCGCCCGAGTGGGAGGCCCTAGCCGTCATGACGAACGAGGCCGACCTCCTCTTCGACGCCACCGCCGAGGTCGGCGTCAACTACTACCTCTCCGAGCTGGCCAAGGACCTCGGCGTACCCCACATCGTGGTCTCGACAACCGAAGGAGGCTGGGGCGGACGAATCGTCCGCTTCGGTCCCGGCAGCGACTCGCCATGCTGGACCTGCCTGATGCACCACATCGAGGACGGCACCATCCCGCCCCCGCCCGCTGATCCTGACGCCGCGACCGGCACGGTCCATCCCGCGGGCTGCACAGAGCCGACCTTCACCGGCACCGGGTTCGATGTTGCCTCGGTAGCCCTCAGTGGAGTCCGGCTCGGCGTGGCCACGCTCTGCGGCGGTGAGGCAGACGCATACCCGCCCGCGAACTGGGACCTGGCGAATCTCGAGTTCCGCAGCGCCGACGAAGCCCTACCGGCAAGCAGCACCACCTACGAACTCCGCCAACACCAGACCTGCGAGCCGTGCCGCCTCCGCAGGTCTGGCTAGCGCGGAGCGCGCTGGATGAGATGATCCAGGCCGCCACACAAAGCCATCCCAACGAAACCGGCGGGATGCTGCTCGGCTGGCTCAATCCAGCGCGCAACGAGGCCGTGGTCACGACCGCCCTCGGCGCCGGACCGTCGGCCGAATATGAGCCGACGAGCTTCCATCCCGACAGCGACTGGCAACAGAGCCGACTCGAGGAGATCTACGAGCGGACCGCCGGTGTGGTCACCTTCCTGGGCGACTGGCACGTCCACCCCAGTGGCGGCTTCGGGCTGAGCCGGCAAGACCGACGGACCATGAAGCACACGGCGACCACCGTCGAGGCGCGGTGTTCACACCCCCTGATGGGACTGCTGGCCCGCACCGACCAGCGCTACCTGCTCGGGGTATGGAGATGGCGCCCCGGGCGGTGGCACCACCCCTTCGGCGAAGTGTCCCAGTTGCCGGTCCGGACGTGGCGGCCGCAACCTGAGGAAGAGACATGGTCATGATGGCTGACCACCCCGCAGAGCGCAGCGTGGTCCAGGCCCGGTCTCCCGCCGCTCCACGACCTGAGGCCCGAGCGGCGGCCAGGGTTCGACGGGGGACATCGGACCGCGGCCAGGCCGGCAACTGTCCGATAGCCATCGGGACCTTCAAGTGATGCTTTAAGACCGGCGGGTGGGTCAGCTGCCGCCGCGGCTAATGCCGGCCCGCTTGAGCACGTCGGCGGGAACGCCAAGCTCCCGCCAAGCGGCATAGCTGATGCCCTTGCGCTCGGCGTAGCCGGCAGCGGCTTCGACGAAGGCCCCCTCGACCGCTGTCACGTCGACGGCGTTGTCCATGTTCGCCAGCTCCGCCGTGAGATCCATGCGCTCCTGAGCGAGTTGTAGGCGGTTGAGCGGTGCCGCATCGACAACCCGTCTCGATCGCATCGAGTCGCTTCCTGATCGAGTCCGGGGTGCGCTTCCGTCCACGCTTCGGCTTCGCAGTCTCCAAGACTTCGAGGTAAGTCGCGCACGGCGCGCGACTGCTGGCGCCCTTCCGCGAGCGCAGCCTTGTGTTCGGCAGACATAGAAGTCCTGGCCAGGAGTCTGGCGCTTCATCGAAGCACGCGGCAAGGACCTCAGGCCGGCGTCACCCGGTCACTACTGCGGCCGTCGGGAGCTCGCTCGCGCCGCGGGATCAGGCGCGGGCGACTCAAGTGGGTGGCTCGACCGGGTCCGCACCGGGGTCTTCGGTAAGTGGCTCGGCATAGGCCTCGTAGTCGATCGCCCCGACCGTCCCCAACTGCTGCAGTTTGTGAAGAAGCCGCATCGTGAAGTAGCTGAGCGAGCGATCCCGAACGCTGACGCTCAACTCCTGAAGGCCACGACCAGCCGAGACCGGTTCGCGCTCAGTGTCGAAGGACCCGTCTCCGAGCGCGCAGCCGAGATCGATCGCGCGGCTGAGCGACTGCGCATCCAGGTGAGTGCGGAGAACGTCGTGGAAAGGCGTGCTCCATTGGCTTCCCGAGGTCAGGATGCCGGCAAGGATCGGCAGGTCGCTGAGATCCTTACGGAGGTCCTTCTTCCCGAACTGGTTCGGGATCAGCGCGGAGGTTCGGTGGAGTCGTCGGACCGATTCGGCCTTCGATGCCGCGGCATCGAGGTGCTCCTTGTTGAGGGTCTGCTTGACCTCGAAGACGGCGTAGACGCTCTCGGCGGGAACGAAGGTCGCATCGCCGACCACGAACAACAAGGGCGAGTAGAAGGCGTCGTAGACGAGAAGGTCAACCTGTTCGCTCTGGTGACCGCGGCTGTCGACGACCTTTCCAGTTGCGACTCCGTAGCGCCGCGGCAGGAAGCTTGTGAGGAATCCGTACCAGCCATGCTCGGTGCCCGTGCCGACGATCGTTCCGTGATCCGTCAGCTGTCCCCCCAGCCCGAGCCTGGCTGAGAGCTCCCACTCCTTGGCCGCGTAGGCACCGTGGAGGTCGAACGCCTCGAGCGGCGTCGCGCTGGGGGTCGGCTCAGTCATCGGCGCGGCGAGCGAACGGACGTGTCGGCGCGAATGAGGCAGCGAGCTCGACCAGTCGAGCACCGCTCAGCGGCCGCCCGTCGCCAAAAGCATCAAGCACGGCATCTGGAACGAACCGCTGCCGAAGGTCGGAGTAGGTGACTCCGAAGGGCCGGTCGCTGGTCGGACCGAGTTGCCGGACGAGCTCGTCGATCGAATCGGCGTCGATGCGGGCGTCCGCAAACGCGTCCGTGAGGACGCGCCGGCGCTGCTCGTCGTCGGGACGTTCGAAGACGAACATGTGGGCGGCGCGGCGGGACACGGCGGGATCGATCGAATCCGGGCGGTTGGTGCACATGATCGTCAGCACTGGGAGACGATCGCGCCGGAACCCGTCGATTCCCTGAATCAGGGCGTTGACGCCGGCTCGGTCCTCGTGGTGCATCTGGTCGAGTTCGCGCGATTGCGCAACGGAATCGGCTTCGTCGACGAGGAGGATCAGCGCTCGATTCAGCTCACCACTGGTCGTCCGCGCCCGCTCTGCCATGTTGCGTACTTCGGTCAGCGCGTTGGTTATGAGGGTCGTCATCTGGCCGACGAGTCCGCTACCTCGCGCGTTCAGACTCAGCGGGTAGAGCGTCACGTCGGCGTTCAGCCGCTGTGAGATCGGGTGACCGACGGTCTCGGCGACCTCGGTCTTGCCGGTGCCGACGTCGCCCGCGAGAACGATGAGCGGCACTCGTTCGCTGACTGCGCGGACGGCGGCAATCGGGCCGTCGTGATGGGTCTTGGCCCAGGTGTCGAGGGAGCGCGGGTCGAGCAGTACGGCTGCCTCGTCGATGAGCCGTCGCTTCACGTGGTCGAGACCGACGAGTGAGTCGAAGCGATCGCCGGAGTCCGGATCGGGGAACTCCTGGACGTGGCCGAACAGTTCGGAGGTCATGAGGGTCGAAACGTCTTTCGCGCCACGGACGTGCCGCTGCTCGAGTAGGTCTTGTCCTGAACCCAGTACCCGTTCCCGTCCGCCGGGAGCGTGCCGGTAGACCGGGTGAAGGGCAGCGCCTTCTTGATCCTGTCCCGGTCCGATGACGCCAGGTCGAACCACTTCTGGCTGTAGGAGAGGAAGTTGAAGTAGTGGGCGCCAGCGACCTTTGCTCGGGCGTAGACGCCGCCAGCGCTGTCGTCGGTGCCGCCCCCAATCAGGTCTCCTCCGGCTGTAACGGCGTACTGCCAGGACACGACGCGCTTGCCGTCGCGCTTGAACCCGAACTCGTACTCGTCCACGTAGCCGCCGACGAGCAGTTCGATGAGCTCGGCCTCGTAGTCAGGAATGGAGTCGGTGTTGGGCCGGCCGTACAGCCGGGCGCACTGGTAGAGGTCAGCGACGACCTTTGACGCGAGGTACTTCGCGTGCGTCCGGGTGAACGACTGCGAAGCGGCGAGGGTGTCCATCATCAGCCTCGGAACGAAGGGCCGAGGACCGTCTGCCAGCGGTCCACCGCACGGGTCTTTGTCGTCGCGAAGCGGGCCTCCGCGAGGGCGTCGAACGCGTCGGCGCAGGCGGCGACGATCAGACCCTTCGCGGCGTGGCCGTAGCGGGTTGCGACGTTATTGGCCGGGTTCACTGGGTCGATCACCTCGATCGGGATGGAGCTGTTGCGTGACGGGAGGTAGGCAGGCTTGGTGAAGTCGGTGAACGTCACGATGTCGTCGAATTCCGTCTGCACCACGTACTGGAAGAACGACTCGAGCGCTGTGGGGTAGTCGGACAGGTCGAGGCCGCCGTCGGCGAGGTGCGCCCAGAGCAGCTCGATCATGAACGACTTGAACTTCAGATCGGGGTGGTCCTGGTTGGCGGCCTGTCGGCGCCACCACTTGGTCAGCCGGATCAGCTCGGCGAAGTTCGTTCCGTACTTCTTCTTCCGGTCCCGGATGAACCGGAGGTGGAGGGTGATGCTCGTGGCGAGGCGACTTCCATCGTGGCGGTTGACGAGGCACCCCACGTCGTCGGCCTCGCCCTCGTACAGCACGGGCACGACGTCGACGTCGAGGCCGCTGCCCTTGTACGAGACGGTGACGCAGTGAGCCTCCTCGACGAACTGGTCCCGCGTCATGTTCGGCGGTGCCGCTTCGAACAGGCGGTCGGCGAGCCAGGGGACGAGCTGTGCGTCGTCGGCGGGGGCGTCGGCCTGCTTCACGTAGACCGCGACGTCGAGGTCGTTGACCGTCTTTAGGGCCGTTCCCTTCGCCACGCTTCCCGCGTGGAGCATCTTCACAAGCGCGTAGTCCGGGTCCTCGTCGATCTTCTTCTCGAGGCTGGTCCTGAGCCTGTTCACCTGGTCGCGGTGCTCCTGCGCCTTGGCGCTCGGCAGGTTTACGCGGTCCCCGGCGAAGAGGGCGACCGTGCTGTGTTCGACCTCGGCCATGCGAGTCCCTTCTGGCTTAGCGACCAGCGGGGCCTCCGGCGGTCGATCCACTCCGGTCCGCCCGGAGGGGATCACATCAGCGTACTATCACATCAACGTGATGCAAACGGCTTCGAAAACGACCGTGGGCCCAGGCGAGAGAGACCTGTCGCTGTCCGAGCTCAGGCGACGGATCGGGCGATCGCAGGCAGAGGTTGCGATCGCCGTGGGTACTACTCAGTCCGGGGTGTCGCGCTTGGAGCGTCAGCCCGACATGCTCCTGTCGACGCTCGACGAGTACGTCACGGCGCTGGGCGGGCGGCTCCGGCTCGTGGTCGACCATCCCGCCGTTTCGGCCCAGCTGACCGTGCTGCGACGCGAGGAGGATGGGCGCGAAGCGGACCGTCAGGAATTTCGCGTGATCTGGCAGGACCCCGAGTCACGCGCTCTCCTCCACGTGGGCTGGCTGGAGTTCACCGGCGAGGAGTTCGTCTTCTCCTACACCGACGATGCCCTGACCCGGGCCGGGTTCGAGCCGTTCACGGCGTTCCCCACGTTCGATCAGGTCTACAGATCACCGGACCTGTTCCCCTTCTTCGAGGCGCGGATCGCCAGCGCAGCAGATAGTGGCTTCGACGCCGTCATCGACGCGCTTGGCCTGTCCAAGGCACAGGCGACACCCGCGGAGCTGCTGGCGAGGTCAGCGTCAGAGTCCCCTCACGACACGATCCAGGTCGTACCCGAGCCCGAAGAGCTCCCTGACGGGACGCTCCGGCGACGGTTTCTGGTGTCGGGCGTGCGACACGTCGACGAGCAGCGGCCAGAGCGAGTCGGCCGGGCGGTCGAACGACTCGCGCCTGGACGCGAGCTTCGTCTCGTTCCCGAACCGTCGAACCCAGCACAGCCCCGCGCCTTGCAGCTGGCCGCCGGCCGGACGGTCGTGGGCTGGGTGCCGACGTACCTTCTGGACGAGATCCACAACTACCTCGCTCAAGACCGCCGGTTGACATTCGAGGTCGAACGAGCCAACGGGTCGAGCGTCTCGTGGCATCTCCGACTTCTCTGCAAGCTCACGGTGATGCCCGAGGCTCGCCAGGAAGAAGTCGCCCCGGAGGACGCTGCTTCGACCGGGTGACTGGAAAGGCGACCCACCAGTTGGAGGCTTCGCTCCAGTCGGCTGGGCGGGCGCGTGGTGGCTACTTGTTGCCCTTGGCGCGGTTGTGGGTCTGGCAGAGCATCGTTAGGTTCGACAGATCTGTCGCCCCGCCCTTGGACCAGGCAGTGACATGGTCAGCGTCCATCTCGTCCTGCCTGTAGATCCGGGCCTTGTTGCTATCGGCACCGAGGGCGCATAGCGGGCAGTTTGACACGCCTTGAGCCTTCGCCCTCTGGGTCTGTTGCTCGTACCCCGTGCGTTTGTCCTTGTCGTCGAACAGTCGGACATCAAGCAGTCGTGGGATAGTCCTGCCGCCGAGGAGGTACTCGTAGATGCCCTTGGCGTTGTGAACGGCCGAGTCCGCGCGGAGTTCATCGATAGCCTCGTCGATCTCGGTGGCATTGTGCGAAGTCGAGTGGTACGACTCGTAGAGCCGCCCCCAGTCCAGACCTCGCATCTCTTTGTCCGGCGGACGCGTGAAGACACTGCCTATCCAGTCGATCACCGATGTGAAGTAATCCTTCAAGGGGCCGATGTCGTTGTCGCCACGGTGCTGTGCGAGGTAGGCGTCGATGCTGACGCCTACGGACGAGGAGACCCAGTCGAGCGCGACCTCCAACACCTCCTGGCGCTTCGGGTCGCCCTTCACGTACGACGACCACTTCTGCATGTTGGCGTTACGCGAATTCGAGTATTCTGCCTTCGCATTAGTGATGAATGGTCCCGAGTAGATCGCGTTCAATAGCTCTTGCCTGTTGAGCGGTACGCCAGTGATGTTGACGGTCTGAAACCAATCCTTAATCTCGGGTTCGGTTCCCTCGCACTCGTAGACCAGGAGCTGGCTGGTGAGGATCTTCTGTTGGTCATCCTTCGGCAATGAGGAGAAGACCTGTTCCCGGCCCGCGACCTTGACGGCGAACTTGCCGGTGACGAACCGGCCGACGCTGGTGATCCGCTGCTGGCCGTCGAGTACTTCGAGACCACCGCCAGTCTTGGCGACATTGAAGTAGATCAGCCCGAGGGGATAGCCCTTCAGCAGTGACTCGATGACGGCAACGTCTCGCTTGCCGTCGCCGTAGATGTAGTGACGCTGGTACTCCGGCTGGATGACTAGCTGGCCGGCGAGGCCAAATAACCCTTTACCTTCGAGTTCGTTATAGACGAATCCTTCGAGGACCGCTTCGACGGTGTATTGCCGCAGCGTAGTCTTCACGAGTCAGCCCTCCGGCGGATGATTATCCGCTTGTAAGCGGTGTAGTAATGCGGCTCAGTCAGACCGAGCCGCCGGTGCCCGGGGCTGTTGCCTCCGGTGCCGCCGCCCTCGTAGTACTTCTTCACGAACGCATCACCGAGCACGTCCACCCCGATCTCCCGCATCGCGTCCATGTCGTCGGCGTGAGCGATGATCTCGAACTGGTCGGGGTTGTACTTATCGAGGAAGGTGATCGGGACACCCATGGGACCGTCGTAGTCGCTCGGGATGGAGTCGACCCACGGAACTTCGATGGCTTCGCGGAAGTTGTAGTAGCGCTGGTAGCCGACTCCCCGGACGTCCTTGTGCTTGGAGAAGCGGATGTTGTCGGCCATTGTCATCAGCTGTAGCGGCTCATGTCGTCGCCCGTGCTCGATATTGGTGAACCAGCACGCGTTCCCGAGTCGGGTGTAGTCACGCTCATCGTCTGATGGGTAGCCGAGCCGTTCGGCCTTCACCCGGTCTGCCTCCCTCACGGGAGTACCCTTGGGGACGCCGAATACCATGTCGGTGCTGTTCGCCGTGGCACCTTTCCAGAGACGGTTCTCCTTGATCAGCGGGAAGACCTCGACGTAGGTGGTGGCATTGTTGTTTCCGACGACCGCGAGCCTCTTGCCGGCTACGACGGCCCACGGGACGAACTCTCGGAACAGACTGAAGGGCGGGTTCGTGATGACGATGTCAGCGTCGTCCCGCAGCGCGGTAACTTCGTCGCTCCTGAAGTCCCCGTCGCCCTCCAGATACTCCCACTGGAGGTCGTCGATGTTGATCACTCCGTCGGCGTTGATGTCCTTGGTCTCCAGCACGAACCTCTTTCCGTTCGCGTGGGTCTTCTTCTCATCAAACTGTGGGGCATTCGTCTCGAACAGCGTGGGCTGGTAGTTGACCTTTGTAGGGTTGCTGTCGGGAGCGTACGAGGTGGAGATCAACTTCTTCATGCCGAAGTCCATAAAGTGCAGCGCGAAGAACTTCGAGAAGTTGGACCACTCGGGGTCATCACACGGGAGGAGGATCACCTTGTCTCGAAACACATCAGGGTCGTACTCGAGATAGGCGTTCATCTCCCGCTGGATGTCGTTCCACTGGGTGTAGAACTCGTCGTTCTTGGCCGCCTTCGCCGCGACCAAGTTGGTGTTCTTGCTCCTCGCCCGTGCGGTCCTCGGCATGGTGCCGTTCTCTGGGGTCTCCGATGCCATGGCGTCCGTTCGCTGCTCTTCAAGGGGGCCGACGACGACAAGAGTCGACGGAACCTCAGACTAGAGCGCTCCGCCAAACGTCGAGTGGAGCTGCCCCACGTTTCATAGACGCTCTCGTGTGCTGGCCAGCTGATCGAAGGGCTCCGCGAGGTCGACCGGCTCGCTGGAGGTCGCTGTTCGTACTCACAAACTGGCTCCTCGCGGGTCAACGCTGGTGGGGTGCTGGATGACATCGAGGCGTGCCGTCATCCGTGCCGCCGCGGCCAGCTCTGCAGCTGAGCGGCCGGAGGTCTCCGACCGCGACGCTGCGGCCGAAGTCGACGGCCTCGGGAGCGACCCGGTCGCGGAGACCGGCGTTTGCTGGTCCAGTCGTGGCTCGGTGGTGGCTGCCAGCTGTTCGTCGATCTCCTGCTGACGGCGACGCAGACCGGCCAGTTCTTCGCTGCGGTCCCATGGCGTGCCGACACGGGCCGCCGCTCGGTCGGCTTCAGTTCTCGCCGCGGTGGCTTCCTGCTTGAGGTCGGCGATGGTGTCGGGGAGCCGGTGGAGGTGGCGTTCGAGGCGGGTGACGAGGTTGGACGGGTCGCTGCGGCTCAGGTCGTTGGCGAGGAAGCGGACGTCGGCGTGAGCGTCGGGGATGGTGACCCGGACCTCGTCCTCAACGGTGGTGATCGCTTGGGCCTGGACATCGAGGCCGCCGAGCGTGCCGATCTGGCTGGAGGGGCCGCTGGTCTCGGGTGGGGTCTGGTCGAGGCGCTGCTGCAGGAGACGCTGGAGGTGTTCGCCGGCGTCGACTC
>CAZVVS010000122.1:0-12816 GCA_964630585.1 uncultured Gordonia sp. | reverse complement strand
CGCGTCGCCGCCGTGTCGGTGAGCTCGCCCGCGCTGTGGGCCGATCCGCATGCCTACCCACCGCGCGCGTTCGACTCGTTCGAGGACTACCAGGCGAATTCGTTGTTCGGGCATCAGAACGCCTTCGCGAAGATCCCCCTGATGATCACCATCGGTACAAGCGACCAGTTCTTCACCTACACGCGGCAGTGGGCCGCCGACCTGCACCCGCCCGCCGCGTTCGGCGCCGGGGCCGGCGGTCACGGTAACCGGTATTGGCGCAGCGTACTGCCCGACCACGTCATGTTCTTGGGCCGCAACCTCGCCCGCTGAGCAGTTCTCGCGGCATCTCTCTACACAGAGATGCGACCCTCCAACGCGGCGAGGCCGATGTCGTCACGGAAGTGCCCGCCGGCCAGCTTGATCTCGGCGAGGCGCCCATACGCTTCTTCACGCGCGGCCTGCAGGTCTGCCCCGGTGCCGACGACGGCGAGCACGCGACCGCCGGCCGAGACGATGTTCCCGTCGGCGTCGCGGGCGGTGCCGGCATGGCGGATCCCCGGCCCCTCGGCTCCCGCGATGACGTCGCCGGTGCGTGGCCGTCCCGGGTAGTTCTCGGCCGCGAGCACCACGGTGACCGCGGCTCCCGGCGACCACTCCAACGGCGGCAACTGCGCCAGCGTGCCGGCGGCGGCCGCGTTGAGCGCCTGCCCCAGTGGTGAGCGCAGCAGAGCCAGCACCGCCTGGGTCTCGGGATCGCCGAATCGGGCGTTGAACTCGACGACGGCGGGCCCGTCGGCGCCGATCGCCAGGCCCGCGTACAGGAGCCCGTTGAACGGGGTGCCGCGTGCGACCATCTCGGCAGCGACGGGCTTCACAATCTCCTCGACGATCTGATCGACCGTCTCGGCGGGCAGCCACGGCAGCGGCGTGTACGCGCCCATCCCACCGGTATTGGGACCGGTGTCGCCGTTGCCGACGCGCTTGTGGTCCTGCGCCGGGATCAGCGGGACGACGGTCTCCCCGTCGACGAGGCAGAACAGCGAGACTTCCGGGCCGTCGAGGAAGGACTCCAGCAGCACTGGGTGGCCCGCCTCCAGGCACTCGGCGGCGTGGTCGCGTGCGGCCGCCCGATCGGTGGTGACCACGACGCCCTTGCCCGCGGCCAGCCCGTCGTCCTTGACGACCCACGTCGGCCCGAAGCGGTCCAGCGCGGCGTCGAGATTGGCGGGGTTGTCGACGACCTCGGCGTGGGCGGTGCGCACGCCGGCGGCGGCCATGACGTCTTTCGCGAACGCCTTCGAGCCCTCGATCTGCGCAGCTGCCGCACTCGGCCCGAACGTGGCGATTCCCGCGGCCCGCAGCGCATCGGCGACGCCGAGTACGAGCGGCACCTCTGGGCCGATCACCACCAGGTCGACGTCGAGCTCGCGCGCGAGCGCGACGACGGCGTCGCCCGAGGACGCGTCGACGGGGTGGTTGGTCGCGATTGCCTCGGTGCCGGCATTGCCGGGCGCGACGAACAGTTCGGTGACCGACGGGTCGGCGGCGAGGCCGAGGAGCAGGGCGTGTTCACGGCCGCCCGAGCCGATGACGAGTACGCGCACGCGGCAAGCCTAATCGCCGGTGGTCTCCACCACGACCACCGGCAGCACCGGGATCAGGCAAACGATGACGACGCACACCATCAGAGGGGCGCCGAACGCAGCCATGACGAGGGCGGCGACGAGGGGCAGCACCGCCGCCGCCAGCGCAGCGGTCACTGCGATCGGTTCGGCCTCGGCGCCCTTCCCGTGCCCACCGCGGGTCAGGTAGCCGTTCATGAGGATGACTCCCAGGCTGAACACCGCCACCGGTATTGCCAGGCACACGACGACGGCGAAGTCGGAGATGTGCGCCTCGTGCTCGGTCCACAGGGCGACGACGTGCAGCCCGGCGCCCACCGCCGCGCACGCCATCAGCAGGGGGATGCTGCCGTAGCCAAACGCGAAGGCCCTTTCCGGGCGCTCGCGCAGGGTTTCCCCGCCGGGCATCGCGAAGTACAGCCACCACATCGCGAAGGTCACGCCCATCGCCGCCAGGCCCAGGACCGCAGTCTGCACGCCCCACCCGGTCCGCTCGATGAGCGCCTGGAGCAGCGCGACGGTTCCGACGACACCTTCGCCGAGGGTGACGACGGTGAGCGTCGCGTAGCGCTCGGCGATGTGCGACGGATTCCACGGCGTTGCCGCGACGCGTGATTCCGCGTACCACGGCGCGAAGAACTCGATGCCGACCAGGACCCCCGCGGCAAGCAGCGTGTTGCGGAGATTCAGGGGTGACACCGCGACGATCACCCAGCCGACCTGGGCGATCAGCGTGGCGCCGGCGTAGGTGAGACAGGTACGCCGATGCTCCGCGGAGCCGGCTGCCGCGCGGAGCCATTGGGCGACCATCCCGACGCGCATCACGATGTAGCCGACTACCGGGACCGTCATCGCCGGATGGTGGCCGGCGTCGATGGATGCGAACAGCTCGGGGATCCCGATCGCGATGATCGCGACGCCGATCATCTGGATCAGGACGAAGAGCCGGAACAACCAGTCGTCGGTGTCGAAGGCCGAGGCGAACCAGGCAAAACCGAGCCACGCCCAGATCGCGGCGAAGGTCATGAAGACGTACCCGATGATCGCTGTCCGGTAGTGGCCGTCGACCAGGTAATGGGCAAGCTGGGTCGAAGCCACTGAGAAGGCGACGACGAAGACGAGGTCGTAAAAGATCTCCAGGCTCGATCCCGCGCGACCCTCCTCCGAGGGGTCGCGCCCAACCATCCGTTGGAGCTGTGAACGAACATGCATCCCGCAACCGTATCCGTCGCGATGGGGCCCGGCCTGCCAATGCGGGCTCAGTCAGACAGGCGTGTCGGAGCGGCCCCCTAGGGTGGTCCCATGGCACTCGACGCAGCGCAGACCGACACGGCGGACCGCGTTATCCAGGCGCTCGCCGGTCCCACTGCGCGCCTGCGCGACGACCAGCTGGCCGCCGTGGAGCAGCTGGTGACACCGGCTGCGCGGGTCCTCGTCGTACAGGCCACCGGCTGGGGCAAGTCGGCGGTCTACTGGGTGAGCACGGCGCTGCTGCGCGCGGCCGGTGCCGGACCCACCCTCGTCGTCTCCCCCCTGCTTGCGCTGATGCGCGACCAGGTCGTCGCCGCCCAGCGCGCGGGGCTGCGGGCGGCGACGATCAACTCGTCGAACTTCGACGACTGGTCGGCGATCGAGGATGCGGTGCGGGCCGGGGAGGTCGACGTCCTCCTCGTGTCCCCCGAGCGCCTGGCAAACCCTGGTTTCGGCCGGCGCGTGCTGTCGGCGCTCGCGGGCCATGACGGCGGCGGCCTGGGCCTGCTCGTCATCGATGAGGCACACGCGATTTCCGACTGGGGCCACGACTTCCGACCCGACTACCGTCGAGTCGCCGACGTGCTGCGCGAGTTGCACCCGGATTCGCCGGTGCTGGCCACGACCGCGACGGCCAATGAGCGCGTCACCGCCGACGTCGCCCACCAGCTCGGTGAGCAGACCCGCGTACTGCGTGGACCGCTGGCCCGGAAGTCATTGCACCTCAACGTGATCGACGGCCTGTCACCGATCCAGCGATACGCCTGGGTGGCGCAGAACATCGATCGGTTACCGGGTTCGGGCATCGTCTACGCGCTGACCGTCGCCGATACCGATCGCCTGGTCGCCGCCATCAAAGCCGTTCGGGGCGAGGACTACCCCGTCGCCGCCTACTCCGGCCAGCTCGACGCCGCGGCGCGCCAGCGCCTCGAGGAGGCGTTGGGCCGCAACGAGATCAAAGCGCTCGTCGCGACGTCGGCATTGGGAATGGGTTATGACAAGCCCGACCTCGGCTTTGTCGTCCACGTCGGTTCGCCGCCCTCACCGGTGTCCTACTACCAGCAGGTCGGACGCGCCGGGCGCGCGCTCGACGAGGCGGTGGTGATGCTGCTGGCGTCGGGTACCGACGACCGCATCTGGGAGTACTTCGCCACCGCTTCGATCCCCGACCCGCAGCAAATGGCAACCCTTCTCGACGCCCTGCCCGACGACACCGAGCCGACTTCGGTGGTAGCCCTGGAGGCCGAGACCGGGCTGCGTCGCACCAAGATCGAGTTGATGTTGAAGCAGCTCGCCGTCGACGGCGCGGCCGATCGCAGTACCGCCGGGTGGTTCGCCACCGGAGCGCCGTGGCGCTACGACGCGCAGCACTACGAAGGGGTTCTCGCGGTTCGACGCCGCGAGGCCGACATCATGCGCTCCTACGTCCGCGGCGAGCGCTGCCTCATGCAACTGCTGACCGCGTCGCTTGACGATCCGCTGACGCAACCGTGTGGCCGCTGCAGCGTCTGCCTAGCAGGGGTGACGGAGTGGACCGCGTCGGTCGACGACGAGACGGTGCGGACCGTCACCCGTGCACTGCGCGGTGCCTCGACGGTGCTGGAACCGCGGAAGATGTGGCCGGGGGGCGCCTTCGGCCGTCGGGGGCGCATCCCGCCCGACGAGATAGCCCAGCCCGGGCGGGTCCTCGCCCACGCTGACGCACCGGAGTGGACCGACACCCTCGTCGCGGCACAGCGCGGCGACGCCGCCGCGCTCGACGACCTGACACAGGCCGCGGTCGCTGTCCTGGGGCCGTGGGGTCGGGAGTCGGGCATCCGGCCCGAGCAGATCTGGTCGCTGCGCCTGACCGGGAACACGCTGGCCGTCGACCTCGCCGAGAGCCTCCGTCACGTCGGCCAACGGACCGGCGCGGCGATGGCGGTGCGCCCGGGTGGCCCCGCTGACGACGCGAACTCGGCCGCGGAAGCCGCCCACTGGCGCGATGCCATCGCAGTACCCGCCGACGATCCACCGTCGGGGGCCGTGCTCCTCGTCGTCGACGAGACCCGCTCGGGTTGGCCGGTCACCATCGCTGCCGCCGCGCTGCGCGAGGCAGGCGCGTCAGCGGTCCTGCCGTTGGTGATCCACCGCAGCGTCTGAGGGCACCATGCGGACCATCTATTCGGGGACGTACTCCCCGTGCCCCATGTCGCGCAGGGTCTGGCGGATCGTCTCGGCAGCCGCATCGAGTGCCACGGGATCCGGATCCGGGTCGGCCTTGGCGAAGGAGAAGTCTTCCAACGTGTACGCCGGGAACACGTGCAGGTGCAGGTGCGGTACCTCGAGGCCGGCGATCATGAGGCCGGCGCGCGGGGCGTCGAAACCGGCCTTCAAGGCCTGGCCGAGGGTGCGCGCCACATCGGTGAGGTGGTCGAAGAGGCCGTGCTCGATCGCCTCCCAGTGATCGACCTCCTCGACGGGCACCACCAGGACGTGGCCGGGCGTGATCGGGTTGATGGTGAGGAACACGACAGCCTGCTCGTCGCGCCACACGAAACGTCCGGGCAGATCGCCCTTGATGATCATCGAGAAGACTGAGGCCATGGCCACAATGGCAGCCGACATCGCGGCCGATGTCAATCGCCCGCGGTCGCGCGGCGCGCCAGGCACACTACGGCTATGCGAACCAAAGCAGCGGTACTGCACGAAATCGGCGGAGACTGGCAGATCGAGGAAGTCGACCTGGGCGACCCGGTGCCGGGTGAGGTGCAGGTCCGCCTGGTCAGTTCCGGCCTCTGCCACTCCGACCACCATTTGCGCACCGGCCAGAGCCCGGCGCCGCTGCCCATCATCGGGGGGCATGAAGGCGCCGGCGTCGTCGTCAAGGTCGGGCCCGGCGTCACGCGGTTCGCCGAGGGAGACCACGTCGTCACCGCCTTCATCCCCGCCTGCGGCACCTGCGCCCCCTGTTCACGTGGGGCACAGAATCTCTGCGACGAGGGCGCCGGCCTCGTGTCGGGGGTGGCCATCGCCGACGGGACGCCCCGCGTCACGCAGAATGGCGAAGGCGTCACCCAGATGTGCCTGCTGGGCACGTTCAGCCCATACATCACGGTCAACGAAGCGTCATTGATCAAGATCGAGGACGACATCCCGCTGAGGGAGGCCGCCCTACTGGGCTGCGGCGTCGCGACGGGCTGGGGGTCGGCGACCGCGATCGGCGGGACCAGGCCCGGCGACACCGTCGTCATCGTCGGCATCGGTGGCGTTGGCATCAACTCCGTGCAGGGCGCGCGGGCGGCCGGCGCACGACACATCGTCGCCGTCGACCCGGTGGAGTTCAAGCGTGAGACGGCGCAGCGATACGGCGCCACGCACACGTTCACGTCGATGGACGAAGCTCTCCCTGCGCTCACCGAGATGACCTGGGGACGGCTGGCCGACACCGTCATCCTGACCGTTGGTGAGATCAAGGGCGAGCACATCGCGCCCGCGCTGGCCATGACCGCCAAGGGCGGGCAGGTCATCGTCGTCGGGATGGGCGACGCCTACAGCAAGGACGTCCAGATGAGCCTGTTCGACCTGACGCTCATGCAGAAGCGCGTGCAAGGCGCGATTTTCGGCGGGGCAGGCCCGCGGACCCAGGTGCCCCTTCTCCTCAATGAGTACCGGGCCGGGCATCTGGACCTCGTCGGGCTGGTCACCCGGACCTATCGCCTCGAAGACGTGAACCAGGCCTACGACGACATGCTGGAGGGTCGCAACATCCGCGGGATGATCGTCTACGACGAGACCGACTGGTAGGACCGCCGCGACGGCGCGGCGGGAAGATCGACCCAGAACGTCGCGCCCTTCCCGGGCTCCGAGTCGACGCCGACTTGCCCGCCGTGTGCGGCGACCAGCGCCGACACGATCGACAGTCCCAGGCCGTTGCCGCCGCCGGACACCCCGCGGTGACGTGAGCTGTCGCCGCGGTAGAAGCGGTCGAAGACGCGTGCCGCCTCGTCGGGCGCCAGTCCGGGACCGTCGTCGCGGACCTCCATCCGGACGGTGTCGCGTTTCTGCGACACCTTGACGGTGATCGACGCCGACGACGGGGTGTGGGCGACGGCGTTGTTGATGAGGTTGCGCAGGACCTGCATGAGCCGTGGGTGGTCGCCCAGCACGACCGGGGACTCCCCCTCGAGCGCCCCCTCTGGCAGGTCGAGTTCCATCTCCCGGTCCGGGGCCGCGGCCTGCGCCGAGAAAACGGCCTCGACGGCGAGATCGGCGACCAGCACTGGTGCCATCTCCACCGGGCGGGCGGCGTCCAGATTGGCCAGCATCAGCAGATCCGACACCAGCAGGCTCATGCGGGTCGCCTCATCGTTGACGCGGCGGAAGGCGTCGTCGGCGTCGGTGACCGCGCCCTGCTGGTACAGCTCGGCGAAACCCTTGATCGACGTCAACGGCGTGCGCAGCTCGTGCCCGGCGTCGGCGACGAATCGTCGCATCTTCTCCTCGGAAGCGCGCGCCTGCTTCTCGGAGGCCTCCGTAGCAGCGAATGCATGCTGGATCTGGACCAGCATCTTGTTGAAGGACGTGGCGAGGCTCCCCACCTCGGTATGCGGCGACGATGCGGGAACGCGCTCGTCCAGGTCGCCGTCGGCGATGGCGTGCGCCGTCTCCTCCACGCGGCGCAACGGGCGCAGGCTGGTCCGCACCAACAGATAGCTGAGCACCCCCATCAATGCCACGACGACGCCGCCGACGCCCAGCTGCAGTCGGCGCAACCGGTTGAGGGTCGTTTCCAGCATCGTCAGCGGGATCGCGACGATCGATTCGCCGTACTCGTTGCTCGACTTGATGACCCGCCAATCCGGACCGTCATGGCCGACCGACGGCACCGTCAATGGGCCCAGGTGATCGGCCGGATCGTCCTCGATAGTCGTGACGTTCGGCTCGAAGCCCGAGTCGTTGTTGCGCACCATGACGCCCTCCCCCAGGGCGATCCGCACGTAATACTGCGACGGTGGGCGCTGCGCATTCGCCGGCCCCCGCTGGTTGGCGACGTTGGGGTCGACTGGTCTTGCCCACGTCTCGACTGCCTGCCGCAGCTGGGAGTCGACCCGGCGGTACAGATCGTCCCGCATCGCACCGCTCACCAGGAACCCCGAGACCGTCAGTCCGATGGCCACCAGCAGCGTCGAGAGCACGACCAGCGACACGCGGAGCGGGATGCGGGACACGCCCGACCCCTAGCGGGGTTCGCGCATGACGTACCCGACGCCGCGCAGCGTATGGATGAGGCACTTCTCGCCGGTGTCGATCTTGCGACGCAGATACGAGACATACGACTCGACGACGTTGACGTCACCACCGAAGTCGTAGTTCCACACATGGTCGAGAATCCGCGGCTTCGACAACACGGTGCCGGCATTGACCATGAAGTAGCGCAGCAGCGTGAACTCGGTCGGTGACAACGGAACCAGCTCGCCGTTCTTCCACACCTCGTGGGTCTCGTCGTCGAGCTCGATGTCGGAGAAGACGATTCGCGTCGAGCGTTGCGACGCGTCGGTGAAGCCGGACCGTCGCAGCATCACCTCCAGGCGGGCCACGACTTCTTCGAGGCTGAACGGCTTGGTGACGTAGTCGTCGCCACCGATGGTGAGGCCGTTGACCTTGTCGGCCACCGAGTCGCGCGCCGAGAGGAAGAGCGCAGGTGCCGCGATGCCGTCGTCGCGCAGGCGCTTGAGCAGCCCGAATCCGTCCATCCCGGGCATCATCACGTCGAGCACCAGCAGGTCGGGGCGGTTGGTGCGGCAGATGTCGAGTGCCTCGGGCCCGTTTGCCGCGGTCAGCACGTCGTACCCTTGGAACTTCAGCGACACGCTGAGCAACTCTCGGATGTTCTCCTCGTCGTCGACGACGAGAACGCGGGCGTCCTTCGCAGGGGTCATGAACTCAGTGTGGACCGTCGATGCGCTGCGGGCCTGTCAATCAGCTGGGAGAACGCTGGGAGCCGTTGCGCCGGCCTATCCGCCCCGCTGCACCGGGCCGAGGTAAATGCCGCGCGGGACGGTCGAGGGGGCACACCACTGGATGAGCTCGTCGCCGCGCTCGCGCAGGGCGCGCTCGACGCGCGCGGGCACATTCTCGCAGAGGACGAGTTCGATCCCTTTCTCGCCGTCTGGACGCCAGCCGCCCACGACCCGCCCGCGCCACCACGCGGTGGTACCGCCGTTGCCGTTGGAATCGAACAACCGGCCCTGCAGGTCGCCAAGGTAAAACTCCCGGTGCTTGTGGCCCATCGTCGTGGGGTCCAGCTCCGGTAGCAGGGTGACGGCGTCGTCACCGGGCTCGGGTTCATCGGTCTGCAAGTCGTCGGGCAACACATAGCCGGTCCGCCCGTCGTCGAGGTCCACCTCGACGGCGCCGAGCTCGGCGAGGGCCTTGCGCACCGCGGTCTTGGTGGACCCGAGCCACCACACGATGTCAGTCTCGGTGCCGGGCCCGTAGACGCGCAGCCAGCGCTCGATCAACCCGAGGTGGCCGTCGTGCGGCGAATGCCCCGCCGGGTCACGGCGCAACCAGCGGGCCATCGGCTCCCACGTGATGCGCGAGGTGTACCAGGGACCGTCATCGGGGCCGCGGACGATCTGCCCCGAGGCCGCGAGATAGTTCAGCACCCGAGACCCCATCTGCAGCGGTCCACCCCAGGACGAGTCCGGCGGCTCACCGATCGGGGTGCCCAGGATCGGGACCTGCTCGCGCAGCTGTGCGGTCGACAGCGGGCCATCGGTAGCCAACTTCTCCAGCGCGGCGTCGCAGGCTTGCGCGATCCAGCCCACCGGGTCGGCGACGTCGGGACTGCGACGCAGGTCGCGCAGCATGTTGGTGCGCTCCGACGCGGCCACCCGGTCGCTGACCGCACCCAGCACCTCGTCCAGCACGTCGTGACTGGTGACGAACAACGTGCGTCGCATACCGAGGTGTTTGACGACGGTGCGATCGTCATAAAGCGCCGCGTCGACGTCGGCGATCCGCAGCTGCGGCGCTCGCGCCCACGTGGAGAGATAGACCGTCGACGCGGTGGTGGCGTGGAGCGCGACGAGCGCGTCGGCAACCGCGGCGACCGTCGGCGGCTGCGCGTGACGGTCGAGCAGTTGCCGGTGCCACTGACGCGCGCGGCGCTGCTCGTCGGTGATCGCGGGCGCGACGGTCACGCGATTAGTCGGCGGCTAGCCCGGCGACGGCCTCGATCTCGACGACCTGTTCGTCGAGCGGCAGCACCGTCACACCCACCACGCTGGTCGGCGGCACGTCACCGTCGAAGAATTCGACGACGGCATCCCACGCGACGGTGAGGTCGACCTGCATGTCCATGGCGACGTGGACGGTCAGCTTGGCGATGTCGGCGATGTCGGCGCCGTGCTCGGCAAGGATCGTCTTGATGATTCCCAGGCTCTGTTTGGTCTGCCCGACGACGTCGCCCGGCGGGGTCACGGCACCGTTGGCGTCGATCGGGGCGACACCCGCGGTGAAGAGCACCGCACCGGACAGGACGGTGGCGCTGTGGGGGAAGCCCTGGTCGGGCAGGGACTCGGATCGATCTCGGCTAACGGGCATGATCGGAGTCTATTTCACCGTCGCCGAACGCCTGGAGGTGTCCACCCGACTGGCGGCTGGACCCACCCTCACCCGATGTGGGTGAGGGTCGCTCCCCGTCGCCGGTGTCGACTGGCAGCGTGAGACGGGTCCGCACGTTCCCGAACCAGGAGTAGCCGTGTCCCAGCCGTTCAACGGGGTGATCAAGCTCGACGTTCGCGATTCCGTCGCCGATTGGGCGCCCTACACGCTCAAACAGGCTCCCGAAGCCGCACCCAACGTGCTGGTGATCCTGTATGACGACACCGGGCTCGCCGCCTGGTCCCCCTACGGTGGCCGCATCGAGATGCCGACCATGCAGCGCCTCGCAGACAACGGGCTCACCTACAGCCAGTGGCACACCGCGGCATTGTGCTCGCCTACGCGGTCGATGTTCCTCACCGGCCGCAACCACCACCAGAACCGGTGTGCATCAATCGCCGAGGGCACGACCGGCTTCCCCGGCTCGGCCGGACGGCTACCGGCCGAGTGCGCAACCATCGGACAGGTCCTCCAGGACAACGGGTACAGCACGTTCTGGGTCGGCAAGAACCACAACGTGCCCGAGGAGGACGTCTGCTCCGGTGGATCCAAGAGCGAATGGCCCTTGGCGAAGGGCTTCGACCGCTTCTACGGATTCATCGGCGGCGAGACCAACCAGTGGTACCCCGACCTCGTCGAGGACAACCACTTCATCGAGCAGCCCTACGGCCCCGAGGACGGATACCACCTGTCCAAGGACCTCGCCGACCAGGCGATCCGCATGCTGCGCGACCAGCAGTCGTCGAATCCGTCCAAACCGTGGTTCATGTGGTGGTGCCCAGGGGCCAACCATGCGCCCCACCAGTCGCCGCAGGAGTACATCGACAAGTACAAGGGCATGTTCGACGACGGCTACGAGGCGTACCGCGAGTGGGTACTGGCCCGCATGATCGAGCGCGGCGTCCTGCCGGAGGGCACCGAACTCACACCGCTCAACCCGATGCCCGAGGACCAGGCGAACCCCAGCGACACGGTACGTCCGTGGGATGCGCTCAACAGCGATGAGAAGAGGCTCTTCGCGCGGATGGCCGAGGTGTTCGCCGGCTTTTCCGAGTACACCGACGCACAGGCCGGCCGGATCATCGACTATCTGGAGAAGTCGGGGCAACTCGACAACACCCTGGTGATCTATGCCGCCGACAACGGGGCGTCGGGCGAGGGCTCCCCGGACGGATCGGTGAACGAGAACAACTTCTTCAACGGCTACCCCGACTCGCTCGAGGTCAACATGAGCCACCTCGACGACCTCGGCAGTACCAACACCTACAACCACTACCCGACCGGCTGGGCGGCCGCCTTCTCGACGCCATTTCAAATGTTCAAGCGCTACTCCCAGTTCTCCGGCGGCACGTGCGACCCCCTGGTCATCAGCTGGCCGAAGGGCATCAAGGCCAGGGGGGAGATGCGCGACCAGTACCACCACACCACCGACATCGTGCCGACGATCCTCGACGTCGTCGGGCTTGAGATGCCCGACTCCTACCGCGGCGTGCAGCAGATCCCGCTGCCCGGCGTGTCGATGCGCTACACCTTCGACGATGGCGCTGCGCACACCACCAAGAAGCGGCAGTACTTCGCCATGCTCGGCACCCGCGGAATCTGGGAGGACGGGTGGAAGGCGGCAGCCATCCACGCCCCGACGTCGGACCACGGCCGGTTCGACCAGGACCGTTGGGAGCTCTACCACGTCGACGCCGACCGCTCGGAGGCAACCGACCTGTCCGCTGAGCACCCGGAGAAGCTCGAGCACCTGGTCAAGGTGTGGTTCGACGAGGCGGAGAAGTACGACGTATTGCCCCTCGACGACCGGTCGCCCGTCGAACTGCTCGGCGTCGAGCGGCCGAAATCCGAGCCGGCCCGCACGCGCTACGTCTACTACCCCGGCACATCACCGGTTCCCGAGGGTGTCGCGGTCAGCATTCGGGGGCGCGACTACAAGATCCTCGCCGACGTCGAGACGACCGCGGACAGCGAGGGCGTGCTGTTCGCGCACGGCTCGCGGTTCGGCGGGCACTCGCTGTTCATCAAGGACCACAAGCTGTACTACGTGTACAACTTCCTCGGCATCGACGAACAGATCCTCGAGTCGAAGGAATTGCCACCGGGAAAGCTGACCCTCGGGGTCGAGTTCATCCGCGAGAAGGCCGGGGAGCACGGGGAATCACTCGGCGCCGCGACGCTCTACGTCGGAACCGAGGCCGTCGACTCCAAGGCGCTCCGGGTCCAGGTCGGCAAGTTCACGCTGTCCGGCGACGGGCTGTGCGTCGGCTTCGACAGCGCCGATCCGGTGAGCAGCCGGTACAAGGACAAG
>CAZVVS010000121.1:0-12981 GCA_964630585.1 uncultured Gordonia sp. | reverse complement strand
CGTCCCTGCGGACACCAGCCGGTACACGGTCACCGGACGCGTTTGTCCGATCCGGTGGGCGCGGTCGACGGCCAGCGCCTCGGCGGCCGGGTTCCACCACGGGTCGCAGACGAAGCAGTAGTCGGCTTCGGTGAGGTTCAGCCCGAACCCGCCGGCCTTGAGGCTGATCAGGAACACGTGGACGCCGCCCTCGGTGAACTCGGCGATCGCCGCCGACCGCGCCTTGGCCGTCATGGACCCGTCGAGGTAGGCGTAAGCGATCCCCATCTCGTCGAGCCGCTGCCGCACCAGCGCCAGGAAACTCGTGAACTGGCTGAAGACCAGCGCCGAATGCCCCTCGGCGATCAGTTCGGGCAGTTGCTCGGCGACGTGGTCGATCTTCGTCGACGCGACGTCGGCATCCTTCTCATCGACGAGTCCGGCATGCAGGCTCAGCTGCCGCAGCATGGTCAACGACCGGAAGATCTCGAAGCGATTCTTCTCCCAATCCCCTAGCAGCCCAAGGACTTTCTGCCGTTCACGGTTGAGGCGCGTCTGGTAGATCTTCTCGTGCCGCGGGTGCAGGTCCAGCGCGAGGACCTGCTCCTGCTTGGGCGGCAGGTCTTTGACGACCTGAGCCTTGGTGCGGCGCAGCATCACCGGTTTGATGCGCTTGCGCAGCAATGCCAACCGGTCGGGTTCAGTGCCCGACTCGATCGGCTTGCGGAAGAAGTCGGTGAACGCCCTCGGCGACGGGAAGAGCCCCGGCGCACCCACCGACAGCAACGCCCACAGTTCCATGAGGCTGTTCTCCATCGGCGTGCCGGTCATGGCGACCTTCATGCCCGCGTTGATCCGCCGCGCACACTGGTGGGTCTTGCCGTTGTGGTTCTTGATGAACTGCGCCTCGTCGAAAAGCACTGCCGCCCAGTCGTACTCGTCAAAGGCCGCGAACTGCAGACGGAACAGCGTGTACGACGTCACGACGATCCGCGCGTCGCCGATCTGCTCGTCGATCGGCCCGTCCGTGCGCGGCGACGACACAGCGGCCGCGCTCGCCGACGGCAAGAACTTCTCCGCCTCGCGCACCCAGTTCCCGACGACGCTGGTCGGCGCGATCACCAGGAACCGCAACTCCGGGTCACTCTCCAACGCATTCGCCATCAGCGACAGCGCCTGCACCGTCTTGCCCAGGCCCATATCGTCGGCGAGGATCCCGCCGATCTGGTTGTCCCACAGGAACGTCAGCCAGTTGTAGCCGTCGACCTGATAGTCGCGCAGCTGCGCCTGCAGGGCCGCCGGCGGTTCGTGGTGCTGCGGCGGTGACGCCGACGCGAGGCGCGCCATCCGTTGCTGCCACTGCGCGAGGTCGCCGTCGACAACTCCGAGCGACAGCAGTTCCTCCCACAACGTCGCGTTGTAGGAGTCGCGGCGCACCCGCGATCCCTCGATCTCGCCGAGCGCCTTCGCCTCGTCGAGCAGCTCGGTCAGCCGTTGCAGCGCAGGGTGGTCGAGCGGGAAGTACGTCCCGTCGTCGAGCAGCATGTGCGTGGCCGAGCTGTTCAGTTCGACGATGAGGCGGTCCATCGGCACGACAACGCCGTCGACCTCCACCCGTAGGTGCAGGTTGAACCAGTCGTTGCCGCCCACGCCGTCGGCGGTCAGGGTGATGTCGGGTTCGCCCTGCGCTGCGCGGAAGCGCTCGGCGTCACCCGCGACCTCGACGCGGATGCCGTTCTCCCGCAGCAGTGGCAGGACCTCGTGGCACAGCACGGCGGCGTCGATCGGCGTGTAGGTGTAGGTGCGGCGCAACAGGTCGACGTCGGCTCGACGGGCGGCGTCGGGGACGGTCGGCGCGTTCGACAGCACGGTGATCGCATCGACCAACGACTCGCTGCCCGTGCGCCGCAAGTCCTGCTGCAGATAGTGGATCGCCTGGTTGCGCCACCGGGTGCACACCGCGGCGACGGTCTGCATCGCGTCGCGCACACCGGCCAGTGCCGCCGCCTCGGCGCCCTGGTTGCGATAGGCGAGTGCAGCGCTCCCACCGTCGACCGGTTTGAGCCTGCCGTTGATGTCGTAGGCGGCGTTCCATTGCACGCGCGCACCCTGGTCAGAGAGGTCGACGCGCAGCAGCGGGAACGGCCCCAGGATCTCCAGCTTCACGATGGCGTCATCATCGATGAGCACCGGCAGTGCCGCGGGCAGGCTGGGCACGACCTCGGTGGCGAACTCGGCGACCTCCTCGTCGGGGATGTGCATCGCCGGCGCGGCAAGCAGCCGTTCCAGCCCGCGGTCGTCGCCGGGGGATTCGAAGCGGCCGATGAGCATCACGTCGTCGACGACCGAGTACATCCCGTGTGGGCGCGGCACACCGATGAGACCGACTGATCCGCCGTGATAGGCCTCGTGGTTGACGTGGACGAAGGTCGTGACGGTGATCCCGCCGCCACGCTCGGCGCGCTTGACCTCCAACCCGACCCCGGAGGTTTTGACCAGCTCGATCTCCGAGACGCCCAGCGACTGCGACGGGATGAGCGCGATCCCGGCGTCGCGGGCGTCGGCCAACAGGTCCCAGATGTCGGGCGGGGAGGCACCCAGCGCGATCGCCCCGGCGTTCTGGGCTTGATAATTCGTCGAGAAGGCGCGCGCGATGGCCCTGGCCGCACGCAGCTGACGGTCGTCGAACATTTCCGGGTCGAAGCGGGTCATAATGCCGGGCGTGAAGCCCGACCCGCTGATCGTCGCGGTCCAGGAGATGCCGGTCTTCACCCAGCTCCCCGACTTGCCCGTGGTGAGCAGCGTGATGGTGGGCGCGGGGTGCTGGGCGTAGCGCGTGCTCTTGGGCAGGTGGACCTGGATCGCCAGCGGCGCGACTCCGGCGGGCAGGGCCAGTTCGGCCGACGGTGCGTCGACGCTCAGCCCGCCCAACACCAAGCGCCACGGCGCCTGGACCGGATGACCGGGCAGTGCGGTCGACGGGTCGCGGGACTCGGTGATCAGCAGTGCGACGGTGTGCTTGCAGTAGTATCCGACCGGGCATGAACACTGGGCGTCGACGAGGTCGCGGTGGTGTCCGCGCGGGGCGAAAGCGGCCTCGACGTCATAGATCTCGCCGGACCCGATGCACTTGGCCACGAGGAGCAACTCGTCGGCCGACCACCGGGCGTTCATGATCCGACGATCAGCCGCGTAGCGCGTGCCTCGGGTGATGGTGCCGGCGTCGAATTCGCGCGCCAATTCCCCGGGGCTGTACGAGAGCGCGAGGAATGGCATGGGACCCACCCTAGGCGCTGCCGACGACACCGGGGCGCCTCGAGTCCGCCGCTTGTGGATAACTGAACGCCTGTGGATAACCACCCCTAGTGGCAAGTCCGCTACTTGGCGACGAAGGAGTGTCATAGGTCGGGCGTAGCGTCGGAGACGCTCCGATCGAAGACCTCCCGAAAGGACCAGTCATGGCCTTCTACACACCGGTCGAACTCACCGTCGACGTCGCCGGCGAGAAGCTCGAACTACTCAGCATGCTGCGCGATCAGCGAAATCTGTTCCTGGTCACGGTGCGCAACCTCACCGACGAGCAGGCGCGTCAGCGGACCACCGTCAGCGAGCTCACGCTGGGCGGGCTTGCCAAACACCTGGCGACGGGCGAGCAGCGATCCGTCCAGGGGATCACCGAGCCCGACGAGAACGCCGAATTCGACATGGCCGCGCTCGCCGATAACTACACGCTGCTGCCCGACGAGACGCTCGAGCAGTACGTCACCCTGTTCACCGAGAGTGCCGACGCCTACGACCGTGTGATCGCCGAGGCCGACCTCGACACCCTCATCCCGATGCCGACGGCACCGTGGGCACCCGAACGCGAGTGGCTCTCAATACGCACGCTGGTGGTCAACAAGCTCCGCGAGACTGCGCACCACTGCGGCCACGCCGACATCATCCGCGAAGCACTCGACGGCCAGACAACCATGGCCGCCATCTCCGAAGGCCAGGCTTGGGCCGACGAGTGGACCTGATCGGCTAGCCCGACCCAGCCAGCCAGGGCCTCAACGACGGACCGTCAGTCAGACCTGAGCGACGGGCCGCCAGGCCAGGCCTGAGCGACGGACCGTCAGTCAGGCCTGAGCACAGCGGCTCCCGGCTTAGTCGGTCGGCAGTTCGCGGCGGACCAGCTTGCCGGTGGGATTGCGCGGCAGCGAGTCGACGAAGATGACGTCGCGCGGCACCTTGTAGCGCGCGAGGTTGGCCTTCACGTGCGCCTTGATCCCGTCCTCGGTCGGGGCCTCTTCGCCTTCGGCCGGGACGATGAAGGCGCGCAGGCGCTTGCCGAACTCCTCGTCGTCGACGCCGATCACCGCGATGTCGGCGACACCGTCGTGGGCGGCGAGGAGGTTCTCGACCTCCTGCGGGTAAACGTTCTCGCCACCGGAGACGATCATGTCGTCGTCGCGGCCGGCGATGTGCCACAGACCGTGCTCGTCGACGAAGGCCATGTCACCGCTGGACATGTGGCCGTCGATGACCTGCTTGTGGCGCCCGTCGGTGTAGCCCTCGAACGGCGCACCGTTGCGGACGAAGAGGCGACCCGGGGTGTTGGTTGCGGTGATGCGCTTGTCGTTGTCGTCGTAGAGGCGCAGGTAGCTCGAGACCGGGGGCTTGCCGATGGTGCCCGGCGCGAGGCGCAGGTCCTTGGGCTGTGCCACCGATGCGACGGCGACCTCGGTCGAGCCGTACAGGTTGTACAGGGTGTCGCCGAAGGTGTCCTGCCAGCGTTCGCACACCGCCGGCGGCAGCGCCGACCCGGCGACGACGACGGTCTTCAGCGACGAGGTGTCGTACTTGCTGATGACGTCGTCCCCCAGCGCGAGGATGCGGTAGAGCATCGTCGGGATGGCGACGAGAACCTCGGCCTTGCTGTCGGCGATCGCCTGCAGCGTCTTCTCCGGGTTGAACCGGCGCATCAGCACGGCGGTGTTGCCCAAGGCGGTGAGAACGCCCCACATCGCCCACCCCGTCGAGTGGAAGATCGGCGAAACGATGACCGCCGCCTTGCGCCGCGGGATCGGGATGCGGTCGAAGATCAGCGCGCTGGCGAACGGCGAGATCTTGGTGCGCTGCGCGCCCTTCGGCAGGCCGGTCGTGCCGCTGGTGAGGATGACGAATCCGGCGAAGGTCTCCGGACGCGGCGGCACCGAGGTGTCGCCGTGGGTGACGACGTCCTCGACGACGCGCACATCGTCGGGCGCCTTGGTGTCGACCCACGTCAGGTAGCGGTTCTCGGCGGGGAAGTCGGAGACGAGTTCGCTGAACTCCTCGTCGTAGAACATCGCCTTGATCTTCTCGCGCGCGGCGACCTCGTTGAACTGCGGCTTGCCGAAGCCGGTGTTCATCATGGCCAGCCGGATCCCGGCGCGGCCGGTGCCGGCGATGAGCGTGAGCAGGCCGCGGTGGTCGCGGGCGATGATGCCGACGACGTCGCCGGCCTTGAGGCCGTCCCGGTGCAGCTGGTTGGCGATGGCGTTGGCCCGTGCGTCGAACTCGGCGTAGGTCAGAGGACCCGCTTCGTCGACGATCGCGAGCTGATTCGGGTACTCCCGCGCGTACTTCTCGACCACCGACGCGATCGGGCCGATCTGCTCACCGAGCTTGGCCAATTCGACTGTGTTCTTGGGCTTGCGCAGGTCCAGGACACCAGCGCCCTGCAAGACCTTGACGGCCCCGATGAGATCGGAGACCTGCTCGAACGTGTTCCGCAACGAGGGCATGACACCTATTCTTTCTGACTACGTGCGTTGTCTGAATATGACTTTAGCGGCATGTGATGGGCACCACGCTACCGGGGTCTGCCTCCGATTCAAGCCCCGGGGCCGCTGCTGAGAAATGTCCCCAGGGCACCAACGGAGGTGATTATCACCGAGGTGTCCCGAATACGTACAGATCTCAGCAGACCTTGAGCACCATCACCAGATTGGTCGCGGCGACCTCCCGCAGCCCCGGGACCCGCAGTACCCACCACAACGCTCGCGGCACGTACCTGGGGAACGCGCCGACGAGTCGGGCCCCGCGCGCCGACCGCCCCCATGCCAAGCCTTCGGCTGCGGTCACCGCGAATAGGGATTCGCCGTAGAGGTTCTTTGGCGGATGACCGTGCCGGCGGGTGTAGCGAGCCGCCGCGCGGTGCCCGCCCAGATAGTGCGAGAGGCCCATCTCGTGGCCGCCGAACGGTCCCCACCACAGCGTGTAACTGAGGATCACCGTGCCGCCCGGACGCGTCACGCGGATCATCTCGTCGGCCATCTCCCACGGTCGAGGGGTGTGCTCGACGACGTTGGACGAGAGGCACACGTCCACCGATCCGTCGGCGAACGGCAGTGCCTCCCCCGCCGCGCGAACGGTCGTCCGATGGGCCAGACCCGCGGCCCGCAGCTCCCCGGCGTCGGGGTCGACCGCCAGGTAGTGCGCACCCACCTCGGCGAATGCGTCGGCGAAGTAGCCGGGCCCGCCCCCGACGTCGAGCACGACCGCACCGTCGATCCCGACCACCGCGTCGACCATCGTCGCCGTGTCGCGCGCCAAGGCTCCATAGAAGCGAGCGGGATCGGACTGTTCGTAGCGGAAATCGCGCAGCAGTCCCACGGCCCGCCGCCACGTCGCCAGCCGGCGCATCCGGTCAAGCACGCGGGTCGCCGTTTCCGATGCGGGCGACCACACCGTCGATGAACAACTCCAGCGCGTACGCGAACTCCGCGTCGAGTGAGCGTGGATACTCCGCGACGCCACTCAGCGCCGGAAAGCGCTCCGGGTCGAGTGAGGCGTAGTAGTCGCGGACCTCGTTGACGATCGCGGTCTCGTCGTCGGCGCCCTGCACCGCCGACCCGACGACCAACCGTCCCAACGCCGCATACGTGTCGGCCGCGTCAGCGGGGGCCAGGCCGTCGCGGATCATCTGTCGGATCCCGGCCTCCTGTCGGAACAACGCCACCGGGCCGACGGGTCGCTGCACTAGGAACAGTCGAGCAGCCGCGGGGTGGCGACGCAGGACCCGGAAGCTGGTCCCGGCGCCGATCCGGATCCGCTCGGCCAGGTGCTCGACCCCGGGCCGCGACGACGATCCCTGCAGCTCCTGCGCCAATTCCGTCATCGTTTCACCCATCAGGCGGTCGACGATCAGCGCCTCCAACTCCTCCTTGCCGCCGGGAAGCTGGCGGTACAGGGTCGCCGTCGACGAGTCGAGCGCGGCGGCCAGCGAGCGCATCGAGAGGGCATCGGAGCCGCCCTCGTCGAGGAGAGTCACCGCCGTCTCAAGGATCTGCTCGAGTGACCGCGACGGCCGACCACGACGACGCCCCTTGCGCCTCGAATCCGCCTCTCGGCGCTCCCACCAGCGCGGCGAACCGGGCACGGCAGTCGCGTCGTCGGTCACGACAGAAACCTTAGTCGCCGCCCTGCCTGCGTATCCTGGTCCCGTTATGTCGCACCCCGCCCGCACCCCCGCCGTTGCGCTGTTGTGCTGGCGCGACCTCGACCACCCGCAGGGCGGCGGGAGTGAGCTGTACATCCAGCGCGTCGGTGCTGAACTCGCCCGACGGGGCATGCGGGTCACGCTGCTCACCGCGGGTTTCCCCGGTTGCGACGATGAGACCGTCGTCGACAGGGTTCGCATCGTGCGGCGCGGCGGGCGATTGTCGGTCTATCCGCGGGCCGTCGGAATGTTGCTGGGCGCGCGGCTGGGTGTCGGACCGTTGCGCGGCTTCGCGCCCGACATCATCGTCGACACCCAGAACGGTGTCCCATTCTTCGCGTCGCTGGTGTCGCAGCGGACCGTCGTCCTGGTCCACCACTGCCACCGCGAGCAGTGGCCGGTCGCGGGGCCGACGCTGGCGCGGCTCGGGTGGTGGATCGAGTCACGCCTGTCGCCGTGGGTGCACCGTCGCCGACGGTATGTGACGGTGTCTGCGCCGTCGCGGTCGGAGTTGGTCGGGCTCGGCGTCGACGCGGAGCGGATCTCGGTCGTCCGCGCCGGGATCGATCCGGCGCCGGCGGTCGAGGCGGCGCCGATGGTCGAGGCGGCGCCAGTGGTCGAGGCGGCGTCGGTGGTCGATCCGGCGCGTGCAATCGGAGTGGTGCCGACCGTTGGTGCTGCGCCGACTCCTGGGACAGAACCGGCCGGTCCGCGCATCGTCGTACTGTCGCGGTTGGTACCGCACAAGCAGATCGAGCACGCGCTCGACGTGCTGGCCGCATTGCGCGACGAGGTCGAGGATTTGTCGATGGACGTCGTCGGCGGCGGTTGGTGGGACGAACAGTTGCAGGCCTACGCGCGGGAGTCGGGCGTGGCGGACCGCGTCGTGTTCCACGGGCATGTGTCGCAGCAGCGCAAGCACGAACTGCTCGCGGGGGCACGGGTCCACCTCATGCCGTCGCGCAAGGAGGGGTGGGGCATCGCGGTGGTGGAGGCCGCCCAGCACAGCGTGCCGACCGTCGGATATCGCGCGTCAGCCGGGCTCACCGACTCCATTGACGATGGTGTGACAGGCCTGCTCGTCGACGGTCGTGAGGAACTGATCGCCGCGACCCGCAAGCTGTTGGAGGATCCGGGATTCGCGGGGCGGCTGGGCAATGCCGCCCGCGACGCCGCGTCGAGCTATTCCTGGTCGGCCACGGCCGACGGATTCACCGAGGTCTTCGCCGAAGTCAATCCCGACGTCGCCTGGTAATCGGCCCGACTCGCCGGGTCTCGATACGCGTCCACTCGCTCCGCTCGAGGTCGCACTCGACGACCGTGAGGGTGCCTCATTCGGTGGTCGAGTGGCCTCATTCGGTGGTCGAGTGCCGCCGAGCTTGCGAGGCGGTGTATCGAGACCCCGCAAGCAGACATACCAACACGAGCACGGCCAGCCACACCAGGTGCACGACGATCATCATCGCGCGATGAGCCTGCGACGCCCCGGGGACGATCACCGGGTTATCCACCCGATAGAGCGTGAGGTAGTCACCCCGGAAAACCGGGGCGGCCGAGTCGAATCCCGACGGCCGACCGTTGCGTTCGGGTTCCTCCACGAGGACCCATCCGACGCCGTGTGAGGCCAGTTCCTTCGGCCCGGCACCCTCCTCCAGCGCCAGTCGCACTTGCACCCCCCGCGTCGACGGATCCGCGTCGACGGGCTTCCCGTCGACCTCCAACTCCCCGTCCTCCAGGACCGGGGCGCGCAGTAGTCGGCGCGCGGGGTCGAGGCTCTGCGTCGGCGCGAAGGAGTAGTCGCGGGCCATGCCCGTCGGCCACAACGCCACCGCACCTTGGTCGTCGGGGATCATGCGGGCGACGGTCTGCCAGTCGGACGGGAGGTCGACGGGGTGCAGACGCAGCGCCGCGTCGGGCAGGGGTGCGACGGTCAGCAGCGCGACCGCCGCGAGGGCGAACCCGGCGGGCACGAGGCGCGTCAGCGCGGCGACCGCCCCGGCGACGCCGATCGCCACGGCGGGCAGCAGCAGGGCGAGGAACTTCTGGGTGTCGCGCAGCAACCCGGCACCGGGGACGTGCTCGAGGAGCGCGGACATCACTGCGAGGCCCGGCGTGGTGGAGGCGAAAACCGCCAGGGCTGTCGTGAGCAGGGCGAGCACTACCGCGACGACGAGGAGCGTGCGGGCCGACGAAGTTGGCACGTCGCCTCGCGGGGTCTCGATACACTCCGCCCGTTCCTCGCGGAGCACTCGACCACCGACGTGGGCTCGGCCACCGATGAGCACTCGACCACCGACGGACCACCACCCCACGGCAACGACGGCGAGCAAGAGGACCGTCGCGACCGCGCCCCACCAAGTCGTCCGACTGCCCGGCACCGCGTCGGCGTTCCAGATCCCGCCCATGCCAAGGGCGGTGAGGACACGGCCCAAGCCGGGCTCGGCGCGCAGGGCGAACGCTTCAGCACCACCGGGATCGCCGGTCGTCGGCGACTGGTTCAGCGCCGTCGCCATCAGCCACGGCAAAGCACCGACTACGACGGGGATGGTCGCCGCGACTGACCGTCGCAGATCTTTCCGCCATGCCAACGGCACGATCACGACCGCGACGGTGGCGACTAACGCGAGCAACGACCCCGTCGGAGTCAGGCCGGCACCGACTACCGCGGCCCACAGCAGTGGCCACCCGCCCCTCTCAACGGACCAAATACGTTGCGCAGCAACAAGAATCCATGGGACCGCGGCATAGCCGGCGAGCAGACTCCATTGCCCCTGCATCAACCGCTCGGCCACCCACGGGTTCCATACCGCGACCAGCCCGGCGGCACACGAAGGCGCCCAACCTGGAACGAGCCGCGAAACCAAGATCCCGGCGCCGAGTCCGCTGAGCGCCAACGAGATCCAAGTCAGCACGATGACGACGAAGGTACCCGGCACTGCCGCGCTGGCCATCGCGAGCAAACCATCCTGCGGGACCGCGCGGGCCGGGGCGTCGCCGAGGCCCAGCGCGACGTCGGTGAGATACGAGCGCGGCGTCGACACCGCGTCGCGCATCAGCAGCGGACCGCCGCGCAACCCCGCACCAAGGACGAGCGCACTGCTCACCGCACTGACTGCGAGCAGTGGGCGCACTCCTGACCCCTAGTAGTGGTAGGTGTCCGACGGCGCGGCGCGGTGGCCGGCCTCGTCGGTGGCGTAGCTGCTCGACGTGATGCCGTAGGAGCGGGCGAGGTCGAGTATCTTCGTCGCCCGGGCGATGCGCGGGAGGTCGGAGCCGTTGCGGATCTCGCCACCGTCGCGGTCGAATTCGGCGAAGAACTCGCGCGCCCAGTTGATGTCGTCCTGCGACGGGGAGAGCCCCTCGTTGACCGGTGCGCACTGCTCAGGGGTCAGGCAGATCTTGCCGGTCATGCCGAACTCGACACTGACCGACGTGGCCTCCGAAAGCTTCAGTGCGCTGGAACCAACCGTCGGGCCGTCGATGGCACTGGGCAGATGCGCCGCCTTCGCCGCGATGGTGAATCGCGACCGCGCGTACGCCAGGGTCAACGGGTTCTCGCCGAAACCGGTGTCGCGACGGAAGTCGCCGATGCCGAATGCCAGGCGGAAGGTGCCCTTGGCCGATGCGATCTCACCGATCCGCTCCAGGCCGCGCGCCGTCTCGACGAGGGCGACGATCGGCACGTTCGGCAACCGCGCGGCCGTCTCGGTGACGTGGTCCATCGACTCGACCATCGCGAGCATGACGCCGCCGATGGGAGTCTTCGCCAGTGCTGCGAGATCGTCGGCCCACCACGGCGTACCGAACCCGTTGATACGGACCCAGTCCGGGTTACCCTCGCGGATCCAGCGAACCGCGTTGTCGCGCGCGCTGACCTTGTCCTTCGGGGCCACCGCGTCCTCGATGTCGATCACGACGATGTCGGCACGCGACCGCGCGGCCGGCTCGAAGCGCTCGTACTGCGCACCGTTGACGAGGAGCCAGCTGCGGGCGAGCACGGGATCGATGCGCGACCCGACGTCGTCGGTGTCGGGGCTGGTCACGAATTCTTGGTCATACACACCGTCTATCGTCGCCCATCGGTCCTGGCGATGCCAAAGCGGCCACGGTGACCAGGCACACTGAACGGCGTGAGTACAGGTGGCGCGGTGCGGTCGGTGGGGGCGGTGACCGTCGGTGCGATGGTCGCCAACATCGCCGCGTACCTGGTCGCCATTCCAGCCAGCCGCGTGCTGGGAGCCGCCGACTACGGGGTGTTCGGGGTGGTCATGGCCGCAATGGTGGTCGTGGCGGCGCCGTCATTGGCGGTGCAGGCGGTGATTGCGCGCGAGGTCGTGCGCGGACGGTCGGGGCTGGTGCGGCTCGGTGTGCAGACAGCCGTGCTGGTCGCGGTGTTCTCGCTGGTCGCGGGTGCGGTGCTGGTGCCGTTGACGCGGGTGCCGGTGGCGGCCGCCGCGACCGGGATGGTGATGGCACCGCTGATCACGCTGACCGCCGCGGCACAGGGTTTCCTGCAGGGCCGGGGGGAGTTCCGGCGGCTCGGGTGGCTCTTGGGGCTGGTCGGAGTGTTGCGGTCCGGGCCGATGGTCGTCGCACTGCTGTTGGGGGCGTCAGCCACTGTGGCGCTGTGGGTGGGGGCGGTCGGCACGCTGATTTCGACGGTTTTCGCGTGGGGGCTGCTGAAAAAGTCCCCCTCAGCCCCCGCCGAGGGCAATATTCCCTCCGCTGGTCACCAGGGGAGTTTCTTCAGCAGCAGATCCGACGTCTGGAGCGTCCTGGGCGCATCGCAGGTGCAGTTGGCCCTGCTGGTGGCGGCGTCACTCGATCTGCTGCTCGCCCGCGTCGTGCTCTCCGACGCCGACGCCGGCATCTACGCACTCGGCGCGATTGCGACGAAGGCCGCATTCTGGCTGCCGCAGGCGATCGGGACCGTCGTCTATCCGCGCCTGGCCACACCGGAACGGCGGGCGCAGTCGTTGCGCATCGCCGTCGGGGTGGTGTCGGGGATCGGCGCGATGACGGTCGTGGGCACGTGGCTCGTCTCGCCACTGGTCCCGCGGATTGTCGGCGACGAGTACCGGCCACTGACCGGAATCCTCTGGTTGTTCGCCCTGACCGGGGCAATCCTGGCCGTCTTGGGCCTACTCCTCTTGGCGGTGATCGCCGCGCAGCGCACCGTCGTCGGGATCGTCGTGTGGGTATCGGTTGCTATCGAAGCCGCCGTGATCCTGCTGTGGGCCGACTCGGTGACATCGCTGGTAGTGATCGCGGTGTCCGCGGCCGCGGCGATGACGACCCTCTGCCTTGCGACCGTCGCGCGAGCCACGACGCCGTAGGAGCTGCGCAGGAAGCGTTTGGTGCGTCCCCGCTCGTCGGCGATGCCGCGGGCGCTCAGCGAGGTCAGGTCCGCATGACTCCAACTGTGGTTGCCCAACTGGACCTGCCCGGGTCACGTGAACACTATCCGACAAAACGGACAAGGCTATGCGGGAAGACGCCCTTCGGCGACGTCGAGTACCCATTGCTCGGGTTCTTCG
>CAZVVS010000120.1:0-12986 GCA_964630585.1 uncultured Gordonia sp. | reverse complement strand
GGCTTCCTCGTGTTCGCCGCCGTGGTCTATCTGTTCACCCGCTACCTCGAGTCGCGTGACGGTGCCGACCTGGCCGGGTGGGTCCCCTATGTGCGTGCCGCGTCCGAGGCGGGCATGGTCGGTGCGCTCGCAGACTGGTTCGCGGTGACGGCGCTGTTCCGCCACCCGCTGGGCCTGCCGATCCCGCACACCGCGCTCATCAAACGGAAGAAAGACCAGATCGGCGATCAGCTCGGTGGGTTCATCGAGGAGAATTTCATGGTGCCTGCGCTCATCGAGGAGCGTGCCACGGCACTGGAGCTGCCGCGCCGGATGTCGACGTGGTTCGCGGATCCGGCCAACGCGCCGCGGGTGTCCGACGAGGCGGCGCGCATGATCAACCTCGCCGCGGAGATGCTCGAGGACGAGGATGTCGAGCGGTTCCTGACTGCCGCCGTCCGGTGGGCCGCAGAGCCGGAGTGGTCGCAGCCGTTGGGTCGGATCCTCGAGCAGCTCGTGGAGGAGAACCGCCTCGAGCCGATGCTGCAGCTCGGCGCCGAGCGGGCCCACGATTGGGCATTGGGCAGCCTGGGACTCATCGACCGTCTCATCGACCGCGACGGTCCGCAGTGGATGCCGAAGTTCGCCGCGAACTTCGTCGGCGACAAGCTCTACAAGGAGCTCGTGGAGTTCACCGCGAAGGTGGCCGGCGATCCACAGCACGAGCTCCGGCTCGCCCTCCTGGGCGCGATCAGCCAGTTCGCCAACGATCTGCAGTACGACCCCGAGACCATCGCGAAGTTTGAGGCGCTCAAGACCGAGCTCGTCGGCCGCGACGAGGTGACCGGCGCCGCGTCGACCGCCTGGAAGGCCGGCAAGGGGGTCATCGAGAAGATGCTCGACGACCCGAACAACACGCTGCGCAACACAATCACGAACTCGGTCATCCAGGTGTCCGAACGCATCCGCGACGATGAGCCGCTGCAGCAGAAGATGAACAGCTGGGTGGCGCGCGGCGCCCATCACGTCGCGGAAAACTACGCGGGGGAGATCATCTCGGTGATCACCGAGACGGTGCGCGGGTGGGATGCGCAGGAGACCAGCGACAAGATCGAGTTGCAGGTCGGCCGAGACCTGCAGTTCATCCGGATCAACGGCACTGTCGTCGGGGCGCTTGCAGGTTTGGCGATCTACACCATTTCGGTGCTGATCTTCCATCACTGAGTTCTCACGGAACCTGCTGGTCAGATGTGAGGTGTGGCGTTGCTAACAGGGCGCTTGCATTTGTTAGCACAACGGGTAATAATTGGGTCGTTCGATCAACAAGAGGGACGACCATGACCAACGACACGGCTGAATCGGCTGCCGCACAAGACAACGCGGCCACGCCGATGGATGCGGTGACCAACGCCGCGTCGGACATCGGTGGATTCATCCGGTCCCAGCGTGTCGCGGCCCAGGTCTCCCTGCGTCAGCTCGCAGAGCGGGCCGGCGTCAGCAACCCGTACCTCAGCCAGATCGAGCGTGGTTTGCGCAAGCCGTCGGCCGACGTCCTCGCGCAGATCGCGAAGGGGCTCCGCGTCTCCGCGGAGGTCCTCTATGTGCGGGCGGGCATCCTCGAGGAGCGTCCGGCATCGCCGGTGCGCGACGCGTTGATCGCCGACGAGTCGATCAGTGAACGACAGCGCCAGATGCTGCTGGAAATCTATGAGTCGTTCCGCAGTGAGAACCAGGCCAAGCCCGAATAGCAACCGATTCCCAAACCGAGTAATCGACCTCAGAAATAAACAGGAGAACCCGCATGACCGAGAACCCGTTCAACAACGCAGTCACCCAGGCCACCGCAGTGCTGAACCAGCTCCGTGAGCGCAGCGAGGCGACGATCGAGCAGGCTCAGGCCCGTTTCGACGAGACCCGCGACAACGCGCAGAACCGCTTCGACGAGACCTGGGAGCAGGCTGTCGCCCGCTTCAACGAGGCCAAGGAGCGCCTCGCGGCGCTGCCCGTCGAGCTGCCCACCGACCTGGACGAGCTGCGCGCCAAGTTCAGCCCCGAGGAACTGCGCAAGGTTGCCGAGAGCTACCTCGCCGTCGCGGCCGGCGTCCTGAACTCGCTCTCCGAGCGCGGTGAAGAGGTCGTCGGGAAGCTCAAGGAGTACCCGCTGGTCGAGGAGAACCTGCCCAAACTGGAGAAGGTCTACAACGACGCCCGCGGCCTGACCGAAGAGGCGCTGGGCACCATCTCGGACCAGTCGCGCACTGTCGGTGAGCGTGCCGCTGCCCTGGTGAACCTGCCCGGCGAGGCTGCCAAGAAGGCTCCGGCCAAGAAGGCTCCGGCCAAGACGGCTCCGGCCAAGAAGCCGGCCGCCAAGAAGGCTCCGGCCAAGACGGCTCCGGCCGCCAAGAAGGCTCCGGCCAAGAAGGCTCCGGCCAAGACCGCTGCCAAGAAGGCTCCGGCCAAGAAGGCCGCGCCGAAGAAGTAGGCCTTGCCTGTCGAGTCAGACGAAATCCACGCCCCGCTCTCGCATAGAGTTGGGGCGTGGATTTCGTTTCGGCCCTGGGCACGACCCAGGAAATCGTCATACTGCTGCTGGGCGCCGCCGCCGGACTCGCCGGCGTGCTGTCACTCGTGCACGCCGCCCTGACGCGACCGGACGCCTTCACCGCTGTCGACCGGCAGACCAAAGGGTTCTGGGTTGGGATTCTCGCCCTGTCGACGCTGTTCCTCGTCGTCTTCGGGGTGGCTGGCGGGGTGAGCGCCATCATCGGCATGATCTGCCTGCTCGGACTGGTCGCCGTCCTCGTCTACCTGGTGGACGTGCGGCCCAAGGTCGACGAGGTCTCCGGGCGGCGCTGGTTCCGGAAACTGTAGAACCGTGGCCGAATACCGGATCAACGATCTCGCCCAGGTCTCCGGGGTGTCGGTCCGCAACATCCGTGTCTACCAGGATCGTGGGCTATTGCCGCCCCCGGTCATCAAGGGGCGGACCGGCTGGTACTACGACCAGCACCTGATCCGGCTGAATCTGATCTCCCGGATGCTCGAGCGTGGCTATACGTTCGCGACGATCGGTGAGCTCCTCGCCGAGGCCCACCACGGGATGACGGTCGAGCACGTGCTGCGCGGTCCCACGCGGCGCAACCGGTTGCGCTCGTTCAAGCAGGCCGCGACGATCACCCTTGCCGAACTGCGCAAGTCCCTCGGTGCCGACGACGCGACCATCGCGCTGAGCGAGAAGCTGGGACTGTTGGTCAAGGACGGCGCAGGCTTCGCGGTGACCAATCCCGAACTACTCGACGGCGCCGAGGCGCTCGTGAGGGGCGGCGTCGACATCGACGTGCTGCTGGACCGATGGGTGCGCGTCCAGGGCGACTTGGAGGACGTCGCCCATAGCTTCGTCTCGATCATCACCGAGCGATTCGTCGATGAAACGCTACTGGGACTCGGCGACGTGGAGGTCGGCCGGATTGCGGAGTTGATCCGCCGTGTGCGCCCGTTGGCGCACGAGATCGTCGACAGTACTTTCACCAGCGCACTCGACCGCGAGATCTCCCAGGCGCTCGCCGCCGTGACCAAGATCCTCGAGGCGCAGACCCCCGACAATCAGCCCGAAAACGACGCAGAGAAGGATTGAGCTATGAACAAGCTGTCCAAGGTGGTACTCGGCGGTGTCGGCCTGGCTGGGGTCGGAACGGCGGCAGGTGTCCTGCGCCTTCTCGGCGGGACCCTCGTCGAGGGCTTGCGCAGCGGGCCGGTCGCGCCCGACGAGCCCGACGCCGCGTTGGCCACGCCGGCGGCAGCACCGCGCCGCACGCACGTGCACACCGCCGACGGCGCCGAGCTCAACGTCTTGACCTACCCGGCCGACGACCCCGACGACTCATCGGACATCGTCGTGTTCGTCCACGGCTGGACGTGCAGCACGGTCTACTGGAACCCACAGGTCAACCACCTCCTCGGCAAGCGCACGCTCGTCACCTACGACCAGCGCGGCCACGGCGAGTCCAGGATGGGCCGCGCACGGCCGACCCCGGCCGTCCTGGCCCAGGACCTCGAATCAGTGCTCGCTGCGACCGTGCCGGCCGGCCGCAAGGCGGTGCTGGTGGGCCACAGCCTCGGCGGGATCACCGTCCAGGCGTGGGCCGACCAACACGCCGACGAGGTCAACGAGCGGGTGTCGGCGGTCGTGCTGCAGTCCACCGCGGTCACCAACGTCATCGGGCGGCACAAGTTGTTCGACGAGAATCGTCCTGCGTACACGAAGCCCTTCGAGCACATGACCGGCGTCCTGTTCGTCAGCGCACCGGCGCCGCTACCGCCAGCGCCGCAGACGCCGCAGATCGTCCGGCAGATCACGATGGCGCCGACTGCGCGTGGCGCACATGTGGCGTTCGTCGAAGACATGGTGCAGTCGTGCTCGCCGATCGCCCGCGGTCTGTTGGGCCACGGGATGGTCGGTTTCGACGTGAGCACCGGCACGACCGCCCTGACCGTCCCGACCACCGTCATCGTCGGTACCGAGGACCGGCTGCTGCCGCCGGTCCACTCGCACGAGATCGCCGCCCTGCTCGAGCAGGCGGGTGCGTTGCGCCGCCTCGTCATCCTCGACGACATCGGCCACATGCTGAGCGTCGAGGCGTCGGAGGCATTCAACGAGGTCCTCGACGAGGCGATCGGCCTACATACCGATCCTGCCCCGGTTGCTGTGAAGGCCGCCGCGAAGAAGGCTCCGGCCAAGAAGACGGCGGCCAAGAAGACGGCGGCCAAGAAGACGGCGGCCAAGAAGACGGCGGCCAAGAAGACCCCGGCCAAGAAGGCTCCGGCCAAGAAGACGGCCGCGAAGAAGACGCCTGCGAAGAAGGCTCCGGCAACACCGGCGCCGCCTACGCCTCCCGCGGCGCCGGAGTCCGACGGCGGGGTCGCGCCTACAAGCGGCAGTTGACGAAGACCGGTTCGGGCACCAGCGTCACCCCGAACCGGGCGCTCACCCCGTCGCGGACCTCACGTGCGAGGGCCAGTAGATCTGCGGTGGTGCCGTTTCCGCGGTTGGTCAATGCCAACGTGTGTTTGGTGGACAGCCGGACCGGCGCATCGGCGCCCGGGTACCCCTTGGTGAATCCGGCGCGCTCGATCAGCCACCCGGCCGATAGCTTGGTGTCGTCCCCCGACGGGAACTGGGGGATGACCGTGTCCGGACCGACGACGACCGCGATCTGTGCGAGCACCGCGGCGGACTCGGCGGCCGACACGATCGGGTTGGTGAAGAAGGATCCGGCGCTGTAGGTGTCGGGGTCGGCGGCGTCGAGCACCATGCCCTTGCTGCGGCGCAGCGCCAGCACCGCGTCGCGCACAGCTGCCGCATCGGCGGATTGTCCTTCGTCGCGGCCCAGTGCGCGAGCCAATTCGCGGTAGGCCAATGGCGCGGAGACACCGTTAGGGCGCAACCACAACGACACCGCGGTGACGATGCGGTTGTCGCGGTGCTTCAGATTCGAGTGCCGGTAGCGCAGGTCGAGGTCATCGGGTGAGACCCAGTCGAGGCGGCGAGCACCACGGTCGTAGACCTGCACGGCGCGCAGCACGTCGGCGATCTCTACGCCGTAGGCGCCGACGTTCTGGATCGGGGTCGCGCCGGTGGAGCCGGGGATGCCAGACAGGCACTCCAGCCCGCCAAAGCCCTCGTCGACCGTGCGCGCCACAAGGGCGTCCCACTCCACGCCCGCGTCGGCGGTCGTGAACGGGCGCCCGTCGTCGGTGCCGAACTCGATTCCACCGGACGTGATCGCGATGACGGTTCCGCCGAACCCATCGTCGGCGACGACGAGGTTGGAACCGCCGCCGATCACGAGGACCGCCGTACCGGCGTCGTCGCAGGTGTCCAGGGCCGCCACGATAGCTTCGGTGGTGGTCGCAGTGATGAGTGAGTGCGCCGGACCGCCCAGTCGCAGGGTGGTCATCTCGGCGATGCGGGGCGCGGTCACGACATATGACGCTAGCGCACCCGCTCAACCGTGCCCGATGTGATGGGATGGTGGGCATGGCCACGAAGCTGGAGCACACCGTCTCCTACCCGTTCAGCACCGACCGCCTATGGGAGGTCGTGACCACCGAGCAGTACTGGCGGGATCTGCTCGACGCGATGAACCACGACAAGGGTGTGCTGGAGTCGTTTTCGCATGACGGCGACACCGTCACCGTGACGTGCCGTCAGGTCGTAGACGCCGACAAACTGCCGTCGGTGGTGCAGAAGATCCGTAGCGGTGACATCGTGATCCCGCGCCGCACTGTGCTGCGCCGCACAGGCGACAGCATCACTGGCGAACTGGGAGCGTCGGTCGAGGGTGCACCGGCCAAGATCGAGGGGAAACAGACCAGCAGCGGCGACCCGTCGTCGACGCGCTACACCGCGGCGGTCTCCGTCGGCATCCCGCTGGTCGGCGGCAAGATCGAGAAAGCGATCGCTGAGCAACTGAACCGACTGCTCGACGCGGAACGCGACGAGACGCTCAATTGGGAGGCGGGCAACCGGTAACGGTAGCCTGCAGGTTATGGCACGACGGCTCAGCTACTCAGCCCGCTACCCCCAGCCCGCCGAGAAGCTCTACCAAGCGCAGATGGAACGCCAGTACTGGGACGACATGATGGCGGGTTTCCAGATGCTCTCGCCGCACTGTGAGGTCGCGGAGTTCACCTCCGATCCCTCGGTCGGGATGCGGGTGACCCTCAAGCAGACCCTGGGGCGCGACCAATTGCCCCCGATCGCCCAGACGGTGATGATGAAGGACATGATCATCACGCGGGAGGAGTCGTTCGGCGTCTTCCATCCCGAGGACGTGACCGCGGGGGAGTACAACGCCTCGATTCCCGCCGGCCCCGGAAGTCTTACCGGCGTGCAGGAACTGTTCGCCACCGACTCCGGGTGCACGATCCGCAAGACCACCGAGGTCAAGGTTTACGTCCCGTTTGTGAACCACAAGCTCGAGCAACTGATGTTGGTGAACCTCGTCGACCTCTTCCGGGCCGAGGCGGAGTACGCCAAGGACTGGATCGACAAGAACCTCTGACGTTCATTGGCGCCGGAGACCCTTGGGTGCCTCACAGGCACCGGCGTTAGGCTGTCGCCCATGCGCGTCGCGATGGCACAGATCACGGCCGACGACGATCCGTCGGCGAATCTCGACAACCTCGCGCGGCTGGTCGAGGAGGCCGCCGCCGGTGGGGCTGACCTGATCGTCTTCCCTGAGGCGACGATGTGCTGCTATGGGGTACCGCTGGCCCCGATCGCCCAACCGCTCGACGGGCCCTGGGCGACCGGTGTGCGCGAGATCGCGCGCCGCCACGGCATCGCCATCCTCGTCGGCCTGTTCACCCCCGGCACCGCCGATGCCGCCGGCAAGCCCCGCGTGCGCAACACGGTCCTCGTCGTCGACCGCGAGGGCCGCTACTGGTCCTACGACAAGATCCACCTCTACGACGCCTTCGGCTATCGCGAGTCGGCGTCGGTCGCACCCGGCGACGACGCGCTGGTCGCCGACCTCGAGTTGGCCAACGGCACGACCGTCCGCCTCGGCGTCGCCACGTGCTACGACGTCCGCTTCCCCGAACTGTTCGGCGCGCTGGCCGATGCGGGCGCGCAGGTGATTGCGGTGCCGACTTCGTGGGCACCAGGTCCGGGAAAGGCCGAGCAGTGGCGCATCCTGACCTCGGCGCGCGCATTGGACTCCGGCGCGTTCATCGTCGCCGTCGACCAAGCGCCGCCAGCCGGTGCGGGCGAGACCCGCGGCCCCGTCGGCGTCGGGCACAGTCGTGTCGTCGACCCGTTCGGTAGCGTGGTCGGGGATGAATACGGGCGCTCGCCCCATCTCGGGTTCCACAACCTGGACCTCGCAGATGTCGAGCGGTCGAGGGACGCGCTCGGAATGCGGGTGAATCGGCGCTCGATTGCCACACCGGAGCCGACGCCTCCCGAGGATCGATAGGAGACGGGTCAGTGACGACCGACGACGATGAGTGGACCTCGGCCGATGAGCCGTTGAACCTGGAGAAGACCGATGCGGTGACGAAGAGGATCCCGCACGCGCCAGCCGCCCCGGTCGAACCGCCGTGGCCGGCCGACGAGCCGCCGACGCCCGATCCAGGGACCGAGCCCATCACCGCCGCGTCTGAGACGGCGTCGCAGCCCACGCAGCCGGGCAAGGTCGCCAAGTCGGCGCCGTCCAAGCGCAACACCAAGAAGTGGGTCGGTGTCGGCCTGGTCGGGGCGCTACTCCTCGTCGTCGCCGGGCTCGGCGGTACCGAGCTCTATCTGCGGCACGAGGTGAAGGCCTGCATTGCGAAGGCGTTCGGTTCGTTGACCGGCGAGACGGCCACCGTGCAACTGAGCTCCAAGCCGATGCTTTTGCAGGTCCTGGCGAAGGAGATTCCCTTCGTCGAGGTCAACTCGAGTGGCTCCGGCGAGGGGCGGCTGCACCTGCGGGTCGACGACATCGCCGCCAGCGGTAACCAATCGACGATCGGCAAGATCGACGGCAACGGCGTCATGCCGTTCAGTCAGATCCTCGCGACCGCCCGCGCGGCGGGTCCGGTCTCGGGCGGGAACGACCCGATGTCCCAGATGGGAGCCGCCAGCCAACTGCAGTCGATCAAGTCGAACGGCGACGGGACCTTCGACGTGACCGTCACCGTGCAGGCGGTCATCATCCCGCTGCCCGTCACGGTCACCCTGCGACCGACGATCCAGGACGGCAAGCCCCACCTGGAAGTCGTGCAGGCCAGCATGCTGGTGTTCGGAATCCCGCCGGACCTCGCGCAGAACGTCGTCAACGACCTCACCAACGCAATGTTCAGCGAGGGGCTGCGGGACATGAAGATGACGAAATTCGAGGTGCAGGGCGAGGGCATCGCATTCGCCCTCGCCGGGACCAACATCACCGCCGACGAGAACTTCGTCCGTCCTCAAGGCAACTGCGGAGAACTCGTCACCTTCACCGGCTGAGCGTCGGCCGGCGCCGCACTGACCGAACGATCGAGCGCGTTGGGTCAGTCGAAGACCACCGTTTTCGCGCCGTGGACCAGCACCCGGTCCTCCAGATGCCAGCGGACTCCGCGCGCCAACACCAGGGTTTCGATGTCGCGGCCCTGGCGGACCATGTCGGCGACGTTGTCGCCGTGGTCGACTCGGATGACGTCCTGCTCGATGATCGGTCCGGCGTCGAGCTCGGCCGTCACGTAGTGGCATGTCGCGCCGATCAGCTTCACGCCTCGGGCGAACGCCTGGTGGTAGGGGCGCGCACCGACGAAACTCGGCAGGAAGCTGTGGTGGATGTTGATGGCGCGCCTGGCCCAGCGCTCACACAACTGCGCCGGGAGGATCTGCATGAACCGGGCGAGCACGACGGCGTCGGGGTCATGATGGTCGACGATGGCGGCGATCCGTGCGAACGCCTCGTCGCGGCTCACCTCCGGGTCGTCGAAGGCGACGAGGTGGAACGGTACGCCGAACCGCTCGGTGAGCTCACCCAGTGACGAGTGGTTGCCGACGACCGCCACGATCTCGCCGGGGAACTCGTCGCGCTGCGCGCGTCCCAACAGGTCGATCAGGCAGTGGCTCTCCTTGCTCACCAGGATGACGACCTTCTTGGGCGCACCGGAGTCGGTGAGGCGCCATTCGGTGTCGGGGTGGAAGTGTTGCGCGGCGAGCGCGGCGAAGCGCACGCGCAACTCGTCGGCGGTGCAGTCGACGGAGTCGGCGCGCACCGCCTGGCGGGTGAAGAACCAGTTGGTGTCCTCATCGGAGTGGTAGGCCGCCTCGGTGATCCAGGCGCCGGCGTCGGCGAGGAAGCCGGCGATCCGCGCGACGATGCCGGTCGTGTCCGGGCAACCGAGGGACAGGACGAAACGACGATCAGCAGCCGCGGTGTCGGGGTTCACGCTCCCAGTGTGCCAAGCTGGCGAGCATGACCGAACACGACCTCACCCGTGAGCGCGTCGCCCGCATGATCGACCACACGTTGCTCGCACCGGAAGCGACACGCGCCGACGCGGCGGCGGCGGTGCTCGAGGCGGCCGAACTGGACGTCTTCGCCGTGTGTCTGTCGCCGTCGATGTTGCCCATTGCAACGGGGGACCGGCAGCGTCTGGCCGTCGTGGCCGGCTTCCCGTCGGGCAAGCATCACGCACTGATCAAGGCGGCCGAGGCGCGGATGGCCGTCGACACCGGTGCGCAGGAAGTCGACATGGTCATCGATATCGGGGCGGCGGTAGACGGACGGTTCGACGAGGTGTTCGCCGAGGTGCTCACCGTCGCTCAGGCGGTCTCGGAGAACGCCCTGCTGAAGGTCATCGTCGAGTCGGCGGTCCTGCTGCGCGATGCCGGGCCCGACACGCTGCAGCGCGTGTGCGAACGCGTGGTGGCCGCCGGGGCCGGAATGGTCAAGACCTCCACCGGTTTCCACCCGGCCGGTGGGGCGAGTGTCGAGGCGGTGCGCCTCATGGCCGACGCCGTCGGCGGCTCGGCGGGCGTGAAGGCCAGCGGCGGGATCCGCGATGCGCGGTTCGCTGCTGAACTCATCGAAGCCGGTGCGACGCGACTCGGGTTGTCGCAGACTGCGGCCGTGCTCGACGGCTTCGGGCCTGCCGCACCCCCGACGGCGCTAGTCTGAGCGCGTGAGCTTTGTCCTCGAGCATTCGGTGGAGATCGCCGCGCCGGCGGCGACGGTCTGGGCGGTGCTGACCGACTTCGACGCTTACGGCCAGTGGAACCCGTTCGTCCCGCATGCGTCGTGCACCCTGGAGCCGGGGGCTCCGATCGACATGCAGGTGCGCCTGCGCGGAGACAACCTGCGACGACAGCGCGAGTTCGTCAACAGCGTGACCCCGGGGCGTTCCTTCAGCTACTCGATGAAGCCGGCACCGTTGGGCCTGCTGCGCAGCGTGCGGGAGCAGACGGTCCTCCCCTCGGGGCCCGGGACCAGCCACTACGCGTCGCACTTCCAGATCGACGGCCCGCTGACGCCGGTCGTCGGCGCACTACTCGGCAAGGACATGCGCCGTGGATTCGACGGCATGGCCGCGGCACTCAAGCAGCGCGCCGAGGAGATCTCCGGTGGAACCAAACACCAGCCGGCGCCGCGCCGCCGCTAGCCCGTCTTGATGTTGCGCCGCGCATTGGCCTGATCGCGCGGCTTGATGACGATCTCGTCCAGATTCACGTGCGGGGGGCGGGACGCGACAAAGGAGATGACCTCGGCGACGTCGTCGGCCACCAGCGGGGTGAGTCCGGCGTAGACGGCGTCGGCACGCTCCTGGTCACCGTCGAAGCGGACCACGGAGAACTCGGTCTCCACCATCCCGGGCAGGATCTCGGTGAGCCGGACCGGCTGGCCGAGCAACTCCAGGCGCAGCGTCCGGTGCAGCAGCGCCTGTGCGTGCTTGGCCGAGGTGTAGCCGGCGCCGTTGTCGTAGGGCTCCAGGGCGGCGATGGAGGTGACGGTGACGATGAGCCCGTCACCGGAGGCGATCAGCGCGGGCAGCAGCGCCTTGGTCATCCGGAGGGTGCCCAGAACGTTGGTCTCCCACATCCAGCGCCAGTCCTCCTCGACGGCCGCGGCGACCGTCGCGAGACCCTTGGCGCCTCCGGCGTTGTTGACCAGCACATCGACACGGTCGAGGCCGGACACGAAGGCGGTGATCGAGTCGGTGTCGGTGACGTCGAGGGCGCGGCCGATGCCACCGATCTCGTCGGCGAGGGCGGCGATCCGGTCCAGGCGTCGGGCACCGACGACGACGAGATAGCCGTCGGCGGCGAGTGCCCGGGCGGTGGCCTCGCCGATACCGGAACTGGCGCCGGTGACGACGGCGACACGGCGGGCGGAGTCGGGGGATGCGCTCATGGTTTCGGTCTATGCCATTGGGACAGTGCTGCGCAAGTCGGGCGGGTTGCGCCCACGGTGGCCGCTATGGGCACGGTGGCGCCGGTGCGCTGCTATGTTCACGGCCATGGGCTCTGGCACACCGAGCACCGCCGGTGTGGTGCCGGCGGCGCTGCGCGTCGGCAGCACACCGGCGTCGGTGGTCTTTGCGCGCCTTCGTGCCGCGGGCCCGGTGACTCGCGACCGCCTCGCCGACCACCCGGATCTGTCGACGGCCACGGTGAACCGCCAGTTGCATGCGCTGGTCGAGGCGGGTCTCATCGTCGAGCGTCCCGACCTCGTCGACGGCGGCGGGATCGGTCGGCCCAAGGTGCCACTCGCGTTGAACCGCGACGGTCTGGCGGTCGCGGCGATGCACATCGGTGCGCGACGAACGTTGCTCGCGATTGCCGACCTGTCCGGGCGAACGTTGCACAGTCACGCGGTCCTGACGCCCACCGGCGACGCCGACGAGGCGATCGGCGAGCTCGCCGAGGCGCTGCGGGAGCTGGTCGGCCGCTTCTCGGGCCGTCGTTTCCTGTGGGCGGGCGTCGCGGTGGGCGGCAACGTCGACGAGACGACCGGCACTGTCGACCACCCGGTACGCGGATGGCGCGGCGCGGCAGTGGGAGCGATCGTGCACGACGCACTGGGCCTGCCGGTATCGGTGTGCGAGCACGTGCAGGCGATGGCCGCCGCCGAACTGGTGTTGGGTGCGCTCGGTGGTGACGAGGTACGTGGTCGGACGTCGGTCTACTGGTATGCGCGCGAGACGGTCGGCATGGCGCTGACCGTCGACGGTCAGGTGCAGGTCCCGAATTCGGGTGCCGGCACTGTCGCGCACGTACCGGTGTGTGCGCCGCTGTTTGCGGCGCCGCAGGCGCCCGGACCGGCTGTCGGGTTGCAGCGCGTCATCGGCACCACCGTGCTGGGTGAGGCGGTCCGGCGGGCGGGATTCGACGACGATGGGCCCGACGCCGCGAGGCTGCGCGGTCAACTGGTCGATGAGCGCGCCCGGGCCCTCGGGGAGGCGATCGCGACCATTGCCGACGTCCTCAACCCCGATGCCGTCAACGTCGCCGGCGATGCGTTCGCCGA